>JBEKCN010000022.1:0-14264 GCA_050014855.1 Streptosporangiaceae bacterium
ATCAGTACGGGCAATACGGGCAGGCGTTCCCGGGTCCGCTGGTCCATACGGGCCTTGCGGCGGGAGAGCTCCCTGGCATGGGGTATTTCGCTTTCCCGGATCGGGCACGGGGCTGCCCAGCCAGCCCACCGGGACGGGTCGTCGATGGCCCACTGGATGATGTCGAGATAGATAGAAGGCGCGGACGGTGAACAAGGCACCAGCGGCAGCCCGGGGAACCTGCACCTGGATGACGTCCCCGTCCGGGGTCGTGGATCGCCTCGTCCTGGTCAGGATCCGCTGCTTCCAGCCCGAGGCCATCTCCGCCGTCAGGTGCAGGGATGCAATGCCCGGGTGGTGACGTTCCAGGTCTCGCCAGAACAGATTGCCCAAGGTGTTCGCCATTGCCCGCAGGGTCGCGTGGTCGACCACGAGCTGCTGCTCACGCAGGTAGTCCACGAGCAGATCGCGGATCGGATGGCAGGCCAGGTCGTACCGGGCGATGAGCTGTTCGGCGCTCAGCTGGCCCTGTGTGGTGAACATGCGCACTGTGGGCGGCGCCTGGGCCGGGAACACCTTCATCGTGTGGAGCAGCTGATAGAAGTACATGCCCGTGCTCAGGCTCCGGCGGAACTCCCGGGTGTGCACGGTCATTCAGGATGAGGATGTGGGCGTCATTCGTGGTGAGCATGTGCGGGTGTGAATAAGGCCCCGACGGCGTCAGCCGGCGGGGCCTTGGTGTGCGGGGTGGCGCGGTGGTGGTCAGTCTGACGTGATCTCGCTGACTGCGGTGCGGGCGGACTGCTCGTCGATGATGTTCTTGCGGTCGGCCATCGCGGCGACGAGTGCCTGGGTGGCGATGTTGTTCACGGCCCGCGGCAGGCCCCGGGCGGCGTCGTGGACGAGGGCCATGGCGTCGTCGCTGAACAGGGTGTCGGACCGCCCGGCGAGTTTCAGGTGGTGGGTGATGTAGTCCGATGTCTGCGCGGGCGTCATGGCGAGCATCGCATACCTCAGTCCGATCCGCTGGTCGAGGGCTGCCAGCACGCCCAGGCGCAGCATTCTCCTGAGCGTGGGCTGGCCGATGAGCAGGCAGGCGAGCGGGCTGGCAGCGTCCATCTCCGCGTTCGTCAGGAGCCTGATCGCCTCCAGCTGGGCATGGCCCAGCAGGTGCGCCTCGTCGACGACCAGCAGGGGAAGCCTCCCGCGCTCGCCGTGCTCGGCGGCGATGAGGGCGGCGGCCTGGGCGGCGAGCACGGCCGATCCGTAGGCAGGCCGTCCGCCGAGTGCCGTCACGATGTGGTGGTGGATCCCTCTCGTGCCCGTCGTCGGGTCGGGCAGGTAGATGAGGGTGTGGCGGGTCTGGTCGAGCGCGGTGACGGCAGCGCGGGCGGCGGCCGTCTTCCCGGAGCCGACTTCGCCCGTGATGACCCCGAGCGCCCGCTCGCGGGCGCACCAGGTGATCCGGGCGACCGCCTCGGAGTGGGCGGGGTAGCGGTGCAGCATGGACGGGGCGAGGTCCTTGCCGAACGGGGTCCGGGTGAACCCGTAGTGGTTACGCAGGTCGATCATCAGTCCTCCAGGGTGGTGATGCCGGCCGCGGCGGCCAGCGCGGCGGTGTCGGCCGCCTCGCGGGCCCGGGCGGCAGCGTCGCGGGCGGCTTCGGCGTCTTCGGGGCTCCAGCCGCCTGCCTCGCGCTCGGCGGCGATGCGCTCCAGGACGGCGGCCTTGGCGGTGAGGTAGGCGGCGGTCTCGGCGGCGCCTGCCGCGGGATCGGCTGACAGGCGGGCGGCCCAGGCGAGCACGGCGCTGACCTGCGCGGCCGGGACGGCGGTCACCGGCCGCCCTCCGCCGTGTCCTGGTCCTGGCCGTCTTCGCCGGCGGCGAGGGCGCCATAGCGGATCTGGTCCCGGCGGGCGGCTTCCTCGTGCTCGGCCCGGATGAGGCCGAGGTAGTCGATCCCGGTCGGCGCCGGCGGGACGCCCGGCTGCTCGGGCCTCGCCTTCGGGTGGGAGTGACGGCCGGCCTCCTGCGGCACCGCGGTGCCGTGCGGCCGCCCGTTCCAGCGGACCTCCAGGACCGACATGTCGAACGGGTCGAAGACGCACTCGGCCTTCCGGCCGGCCAGGGACAGGTCGCTGACCTGGTAGAAGACACCGAACAGGCTGAGCGTGGCGTCCTTGCGGACGATCCGGTGCTCGGACCACAAGAACGCCTCCCGCAGCTGCGCGGGATCCGGGACCGGGAACGGCGCCCCGGCCAGCCAGCGTTCCATCGGCGGCTGCCCGGTCTCCGAGTGCGGCCGGGCGTGGTAGACGCGCTCGCACCAGGCGGTGAACAGCCGGTTGAGCTCCGCCAGGCTCGCCACCCCGGAGCCGTCGCCGATCTCGACCAGGAACTCCTCCCGGACGGTCCGGAAGAAGCGCTCGATCTTCCCTCTGCCTTCCGGGCGGCCGGGCGCGCTGTGCGTGATCTTGATTCCCAGCCTCGCCGCCGCCCGGTTCACCGCCGCGTCGACAAAGGCAGAGCCGTTATCCGTGTTGTGCCGATATCGGCACAATGCGGATAACGGGGCGCCGTTCGCGAACGCGTGGCTGGCCCGGACGTGCGCGGTGCTCGGCATCCGCCTCATCCACTCCAAGCCATACTCGCCCCAGGGGCGAGGGAAACAGGAAAGGCTGAACCGGTATATCCGCGAGGCGTTCCTGGCCGAGGCGACGCACCACGGGATCGAGTCGCTGGACCAGCTCAACGACTGGTTCGCGGCGTGGGCTGAGCAGGTCGCCAACCGCCGGGTGCACGCCGAGACCGGGCAGGCTCCCATCGACCGGTTCTGTGCCGGCGGGCCGCACCGGCAGGCGGACCCGGCGCTGATCCGGGAGGCGTTCCGCTGGTCGGTGACCCGGCGGGTGACCCGGGTCGCGACCGTCCCGCTGGAAGGCAACTCCTACTCGGTCGATCCCGCCCTCGTAGGCCGGCGCGTCGAGCTGAGGTACGACCCGGAGAACCTGGCGGTGATCGAATCGTCACCGCCGCCCACGACGAGCAAGCCGGCACCGGCGCGGCGATCGACTTCACCCAGCTGCCCATGCAGGCCGCCGGAGACGACCAGGAGGAGGACGGCGATGACTAGCCGGGCGCCGTGGGCCGCGCACTTCGGGCTGGCCCGTACCCCGTTCGGCAAGGCGATCGCCGCCAAGGACCTGTTCGCCCGCCAGGCCCACGCCCAGGCAACCGCGCGGATCAGCTTCTGCATCACCGAGACCTTGCTCGGCGTCATCACCGGTGATGTCGGGGCCGGGAAGACCGTCGCGGTGCGCGCCGCCGTCGCCGGCCTGGACCCCACCCGGCACCAGGTGATTTATGTCGCCAACCCCGCGTTCGGCACCAGGGGCCTGTATGTCCAGGTGGTCCGGGCGCTCGGCGCCCAGCCCCGCTACCTCAAAGCCGAGCTGATGGCCCAGGCCGCCGATCTGCTCGCCGCCGAGACCGCTGAACGGCACCGCACCGTGGTGCTGATCGTCGATGAGGCGCATCTGCTGCAGCCCGACCAGCTGGAGGAACTCAGGCTCATGACGAACGCTGATATGGACAGCGCCAGCCCGTTCGCTGGGCTCCTGATCGGCCAGCCCACCCTCGCCCGTCAGCTGCGCATGGGCACGTTCGCCGCTCTGGACCAGCGGATCGCCACCCGCTATGCCATCAAGCCGATGGACCTGGCCGAGTCAGCCGCCTACCTGCGCCACCACATGACCCTGGCCGGACGCGAGGAACCCCTGTTCGCAGATGATGCCGTCGCCCGGCTGCACCGCGTTTCCTCCGGCCTGCCCCGCGCCCTCAACAACGCCGCCACCGCCGCGCTCATCGCCGCCGCGGCCGCCGGGCAGGACCTCGTCGACGATGCCTGCGCCAAGAAAGCAGTCACCGAACTCACCCGAGACTGACCGGCACCAGCCCTCCGGCCGGGCCATGACCCGCGCCGAAGCACTGCGCTGGTGGCGGGCCGGCTACCAAGCCGGGCACCAGGCTGCCGAGCATCAGCAGCAGGCAACAGCACGGTGGGACCGGCTCGTCGCCAGCGACCGCACCCAGCACGCCGCTGACCAGCAAGCCAAGATAAACGCGCTGCTGCTCGAACTCATCGACGTGCTCGCCCGCCTCCTCGGCAGCCACGACAACGGCGAGACCTGACCCCCGCTGCCGCAGCGTGGCATCACCGCCAAGCCCTGCCGGAACATCTACATCAAACGCTGCCGAACCATGTGCAGACAACGTGGCCGCCAACAGTACCCGGCCTCGATCAGCGCGTGCGCCAGCCGCACCAGCGCCATCGGATATGAGGCCGGGGTCGTCACCAGGGCCCTCGGATGCTCCGCCAACAGAGAGTCCATCTCGCGCAGCGCCCGCCCGTGTCCCGCTCCGGCCGTGGCGAGCACGTCGCGTGCGGCTCCGTCGTCCAATCCCGACGCGGAACTGATCAGGCACGCGGTGACGCGATCCCGCGACTCGTCATCCGGGTTGGCCATCGTCACGACAAGTCCGGGCGGCGGATCGTGCTGCGCCGCACCGGTGGCGGCGCAGCTCGCCCAGCCTCGCCAGCCGCCTTACGGACCTGCTGGCTAACGACCTCGATCTCGATCAGGTCGTTGGGCTGACAGTCCAGAATGTCGCACAACGCCGCCAGCGTGTCAGTTGACAGGCGCTGCGGGACCTGGGTCACCAGCCGGTAGACCTGCTCGCGGGACAGGTGGATGCCGCGCTCGGCCAGCAGGGGCACCAGATCCGAGGTTTGGAACAGGCCCTTTTCGGCCATCCGGAGGCGCAGGTGCCAACGGATGCCCATCTTCCTCGTCACGGCTGGTCCTCCCACGCCCGCGCGTGCTTTTCCCGCAGAGCCTTAGCCAGCAGGCGATTGCGGAACTCGTCCGACACACCCGTATAGATCGCCGTGGTGCTCGCATACGAATGGCCGGCCTGGTCTTGCGCGAACCGCTCTGGGTAGCCGAACTCGATCAGGTGTGTGATGTATGAATGCCTCAGGCAGTGCAAGTCCAGCACCGGGTCCAGCCCGGCCGCGTCACGGGCCTCCTCGAATGCCTCGTTGATCGCCCGCCGGGACATTCGCCCACGTCGTTCGGTGACCCACAACGCCGGATGGGCGCCAGGGGTGAACAGCGGGCGGACCTCCTCGACCCACTGCCGCAGCGCAGTTACCACCCAGTCCATCTCCGTCACCGTGAGGACCGTCCGGCGCTTCGGCGGGCTGCCGTTGGATGACTTGCCCCACCGCACGAACACGGCCCCGCAGCCCGCGAACTGGCGCGCCTGCGGATTGTGCCGCAGGTCAGCGAGATCCAGTCCCCATGCCTCCCGGCGCCGCAGCCCGAACGCGTAGACAGTCTTCAGCAGCGCGGCGTCACGCTGTGCCGCTAGCGCGCCCTTCCGGCCGCGAGACCGGATCTCCTCGACCCGGCCGTCAGCCGCGTCGAACAGGGCCTGCACCTCGTCATAGGTCAGCGGGCGCCGGTGCGGCTGCCCCTCGTACTCGGTTACGTGGGCGACCGTGTTCCACTCATCAAGGATCTGCCGTGGTGCCGAGCCGAACTGTTCCAGGCACTTCGCCGCCCACCCATAACGGGCATCAGACGCGTAGCCGCAGAACAGTCGCAGCGTGTTCTGGTAGTTCCTGGCCGTGGACACCGCGACCGGCGAATGAGTTATGAACGCCTCGGCCTCCGCCGGCTCCCACTGCCACGGGTACTGATTCGTGAAAGCCGCGAACCGACGCACCAGCTCCAGCCTCGGCCCGATCGTGTTGGCCTTCAAGAACCGGGCACGCTGCTGCGTGGCCCACCCCTCCAGCATCGCCTCGAACACCGCCGACGCCGGATCAAGATGCACCACCCCATCTGCCAGCGCGAGGTGAGCAGTGCCGGGAAGTCCCACCATACGGAGATCACTCACGGTTGCATCTAACACAACATTGATGCTTCTTGCCAAGCAAGGCGCGCCGGAAACTGCTGACGTCGCCGATCAGCCGCCCCGAGTGCAGGCTCAGGGCAGCCTCGATCACTTCTTCTTGCCGCTCGCGCGGAACGGCGCCTGCGCCAGCGCGCTGCCGGCCGCAGACCGCTCATCGCTCGTAGCCGCAGGGTCCCTCAGCACCCTGGCGGCATCCGACGCCGCCTGAGCGCGCGTCTGCCGCACCTGGTGAGCCGCCTGCGCCAGCGCGCTTGCAGCCGCAGACCGCTCAGCGCCGGTCGCCTTGGGATCTCCCAGGACCCTGGCGGCGTCTGACGCGGCAACAGCGCCAGTCATACGCAGATTCCTCGTCATGCCATCACCTCCCTCCATCGCCTTGATTTGCGACGCGGAGTGTGATGTCATCCAGGTTCCAGCCAGGCACGACATCAGCTCGCGCCGCCCCGCACGCCCGGACCCCTGCAGGCCCGGGCGTGCGGCGTTTAAGCGCTCAGATACTCAACCGCTCTCGCGAGCTTGTTGCATCTGATGCAATACCGCTCACTTTCAGCTGCAGCCGCTGGTGGAGCCGCAGCCTTCGCAGACGTAGCAGCTCCCGGCGGGCCGCATCTTGGTGCCGCAGGTGAGGCACAGCGGCGCGTCCGCGGTACGGCCCTGGTGGGACTCCAGCAGCTCGATCGAGCTGTCTGTCCCGGGCGGGGGCGCGGCCGGGACAGCCGGGACAGCCGAGACAGCCGGGACAGCCGGGGGGTCGCCGGCCGGCGGCTCGGAGCGTTCGGCGGGCCGGGACTCGACCGGGGCGGACTGGGCCAAGACCTCCGGGTCCACCTCCTCGGCCAGCGCACTGGGGTCCTCACCCGCGAGCTGAGCGCTCCGCTCGGCCGCCGAGAGAATGCTGATCTCCGCACGCTGGTCGTAAGGCAGGTGGTCCAGCGCCAGGCGGCGGAAGATGTAGTCCATCACCGAGCTGGCGATCCGGACGTCCGGATCGTCGGTCAGCCCGGCCGGCTCGAAGCGCATGTTGGTGAACTTGGCGACGTACGACTCCAGCGGGATGCCGTACTGCAGGCCCACCGAGATGGCGATCGAGAAGGCGTCCATCACCCCGGCCAGCGTGGAACCCTGCTTGCCGAGCTTGAGGAAGACCTCGCCCACACCGTCGTCCGGGTAGTTCGAGACGGTCATGTAGCCCTCGGCGCCGGCCACGGAGAACTTGGTCACCGTGGCGGGCCGCTGGCGCGGCAGCTTCCGGCGGACCGGGCGGTGCACGGCCTCGGCCGGAGGCGGGCTGGCTTCGTCCGCCACGACCGCGGTCTGCCTCTTGGAGACCGAGAGCGGCTGGCCGACCTTGCAGTTGTCCCGGTAGATCGCGAGCGCCTTGAGGCCCAGCTTCCAGCCCTCGAAGTAGATCTTCTCGATGTCCTCGACAGTCGCGCTCTCCGGCATGTTGACCGTCTTACTGATGGCGCCGCTGAGGTGCGGCTGCACGGCGGCCATCATCCGGACGTGGCCCATGGGGCTGATGGCCCGCTCCCCCATCGCGCAGTCGAAGACCTCGTAGTGCGGGAGCTTGAGGCCGGGAGCATCCACCGCGTGCCCATGCTCGGCGATGTACTCGGTGATCGCTTCGATCTGCTCGGGCTGGTACCCGAGGTTCTTCAGGGCCCGCGGCACGGTCTGGTTGACGATCTGCATCGAGCCGCCGCCGACCAGCTTCTTGAACTTGACCAGGGCCAGGTCCGGCTCGATGCCCGTGGTGTCACAATCCATCATCAGGCCGATGGTGCCAGTAGGCGCGAGCAGGCTCGCCTGGGCGTTGCGGTAACCGTTCGCCTCGCCGATCCGCAGGCACTCCTGCCAGGTGGCGTTGGCGTCGGCAAGGATTTCGCGATCCATCGAACCGACCGTCCGGATCCGGTCGCTGGCGTCGGCGTGTTTGCGCATGACCCGCTTGTGCCCGGCCGCGTTGCGCTCGTAGCCGTCGTACGTGCCCACTACCGCGGCCAGCTCGGCCGAGCGCTTGTACGCCGTGCCGGTCATGTGCGACGTGATCGCGGCCGCGATGGCCCGGCCACCGTCTGAATCGTAGGCGTGCCCGGTCGCCATCAGCAGCGCGCCGAGGTTGGCGTAGCCGATACCGAGCTGGCGGTAGGCCCGCGTCGTCTCGGCGATCTTCTCGGTCGGGAAGTCCGCGAAGCAGATGGAGATGTCCATCGCGGTGATGATCAGCTCCGTGATCTGGCGGAACCGCCCGGTGTCGAACGTGTCGTCCGCGCGGAGGAACTTCAGCAGGTTGACGCTGGCCAGGTTGCAGGACGAGTTGTCCAGGTGCACGTACTCCGAGCAGGGGTTGCTCGCGGTGATCCGGCCGGACTCCGGGCAGGTGTGCCAGTCGTTGATGGTGCCGTCGTACTGGATGCCCGGGTCGGCGCAGTCCCAGGCCGCCTGGGCCATCTTGCGCAGCAGCCCCTTGGCTCCGACCCGGGACACAATCTCGCCGGTACGCCGGGCCAGCAGGTCGAAGTCGCGGTCGTCTTCTACGGCCCGCATGAACTCGTCCGATACGCGGATGGAGTTGTTGGCGTTCTGGTACTGGACGCTCACGATGTCCTTGCCGCCCAGGTCCATGTCGAACCCGGCGTCGCGCAGGACACGCACCTTCTCTTCCTCGCGCGCCTTGGTCTCGATGAATTCCTCGACGTCAGGGTGGTCGACATCGAGGACCACCATCTTGGCCGCTCGCCGGGTGGCGCCGCCGGACTTGATGGTGCCGGCCGAGGCATCGGCCCCGCGCATGAAGGAGACCGGGCCGCTGGCGGTACCGCCCGAGCTGAGCAGCTCCTTGCTGGACCGCAGCCGGGACAGGTTGACTCCGGCCCCGGAGCCGCCCTTGAAGATCAGGCCCTCTTCCCGGTACCACTCCAGGATGGAATCCATGGTGTCGTCCACGGCCAGGATGAAGCACGCGGAAACCTGCTGCGGCGACGTCGTGCCGACGTTGAACCAGACCGGCGAGTTGAAGCTGAAGACCTGATGCACGAGGGCGTACTTGAGCTCGTGCTCGAACACTTCGGCGTCGGCGTCCGAGGCAAAGTAACCATGCTTCTGGCCGGTCTCCACGTAGACGCCGACCACCCGGTCAACCAGCTGCTTGAGGCTCCACTCCCGCTGCGGGGTACCCACCGCACCGCGGAAGTACTTGGTCGTGACGATGTTGGCGGCATTGACGGACCAGAAGTCGGGGAACTCGACACCGCGCTGCTCGAAGTTGACCGTGCCATCGCGCCAGTTCGTCATGAGCACATCGCGGCGCTCCCAGGTCACCTCGTCGTAGGGGTGTACGCCCTTCGTGGTGTGGATCCGGCCGATCCTGAGCCCCTTGCGTGCGTTCTTGCCTTTGGAAGCAGCGGTCCCGCTCACCGTCTCCGTCATGCCAAAGCCCCCTTCCGCGACCTCGCCCGGGCCGCTCATGCCTATTAGGTCCTTGCAGCGATCAACTGCGGTGGTGCCGCCGGCCACGATTGCGGGGCCGGCTCTTTCGTTACCTGCCTGGTACTTGCCTGGTACTTGCCCGGTACTTGCCTGGCCGCCTAGGACGTGTCCGTGCGCTCTTCGCGCAGCGCCTCGATCTCTTTCTCAAAGTCCGCGAGAGACTCGAATCCCCGGTAAACAGAGGCGAAGCGCAGATACGCCACCTCGTCGAGCTCACGCAGCGGGCCGAGGATGGCCAGGCCGACCTCGTGCGAGGGGATCTCGGCACAACCCCTGGACCGCATCGCTTCCTCAACGCGCTGGGCCAGGATCGCGAGCTGGTCCTCGTCGACCGGACGGCCCTGGCAAGCGCGCCGCACGCCGCGGACGATTTTGTCCCGGACGAAGGGCTCCGTCACCCCGCTCCGCTTCGCCACCATCAGGATGACCGTCTCCTGTGTGGTAAAACGCTTTCCGCACTCGGGACATGCCCGGCGGCGGCGGATTGCTACGCCGTCATCGGCGGTGCGGCTGTCGATCACCCGGCTGTCCGGGTGCCTGCAGAAGGGACAGTGCACGCGACCAAACCTCCTCGCCGGCATCCGTCAAACATCCCCGCCGGGACACAAGCTGTGGATAAAACACATTGGTGTAACTACTAGATGTTGTGGTTACGGTAGACCACCACGGCCGGTCCCCGCAAGTGTCACGACGAGTGTGTCCTGAAGCGCTGACAACGTAGGGAAAGCGAACCCCGGCCGGCGTGTCGCAGCACCCGGCACCGGCCCGGTGGCACGATCCCATGCACGATTGGCCCGGCTGGCGCGGCGGCTAGCCTCGCGGCACCCATAGGCGCTGCCCGGCCGTGATGTCGGCCGTCTTGAGCCGATTGGCCTGCAGCATTTCCTGGACGACGGTCCGCGCGTCGGCGTGCGGGTCCGCGTTCTCGGCGATGGACCACAGCGTGCTGCCCGGCTGGACGATGATCCGCTGGCCGGACCCGGTCGCTGCATGGGCCGCCGCCGGGCCGCTGGCCTGGGCCGCGCTGGCCCCCGCCACCAGCAGCCCGCAGGCCGCCACGACGGCCAGCGCTGCCACGACGATCCGGCCTCGCCTGGTGAACCGGATCCGCTGGGAGGGGACTGCCCCCGCCGCCCGGGCCGCCAGGCTGGGCCGCCCCGCCAGGACCGGGCGCCCCAGCCTGGCGGGCACCAGCCTGGCGGGCACTGGCCTGGCGGGCACCAGCCTGGCGGGCACTGGCCTGGCGGGCACTGGCCTGGCGGGCCGCGCGGCCCGGGCGATTCGTTCGGCTCCGGCCCTCGCGGGCGGCGCCGTACCCGTTACCCGCTGGAGGGAGATCAGGGAGCCGGCCGAGCTGCGCCCGGCAGGCGCCGGGCGGGACGACCGGCGGGCGTAGGACTGGGACGCACCGGAGAAACGCTCTCCCCCGCCGGGAAAGACGCAGTCACCATCCGGCAGGACCGCCCTCTTGCTCGGAAACAGCGGATATACCTCCCGCCGGGCTGGGCGGCCGGCCAGGCGGGGCCGTGGCCCCCATGATCCGCGGTCTGTACCCGCAGGGATGGCCCCCGACGGCTGCTGCTCCACCGGCAGAGCACTCATGCCGACCTCCTCAAACGTTCATTCGAATAACTATGTTCGATCGTATACCAGTTCGATCGAACGAACCTACGACATCTTTGTACCGGCCGGGTCTGACATTTTGCCGACACGTCGAACAGATGTTTGAGATCGAGCGGCGCAGCTACTACCCTCGGCTTCAGATAGGCAATAACCGGATTGGAAGGTCGACTGATGGACAAGGGCAGCACGGATAACACCGCAGAGGGGATGTCCGCCACCGTCGGCGACGCTCCCCGGCCCAAGGGAAAACCAGGACGTAAGCCAAAGGGCACCGTTCCGCCCGTTGTCACGGTGACACCGGATAGGCCGGAGCCCGGCCACGTGCTGACCTGGCGGCAGCGCAAGGTACTTCAAGTCATTCGCGACTCGGTACAGAAGCGCGGTTATCCGCCGTCAATGCGCGAGATCGGCGAGGCAGTCGGGCTGACGAGCACGTCGAGTGTTTCGTACCAGCTTTCTACGCTGCAGGCCAAGGGGTACCTGCACCGGGACGCGGGCCGTCCGCGGACCGTCGAGGTCCGGCTCCCGGGCCACCCCGCCGTCCGCCCTGAATTCGAACAGGATGAGGAGCAAACCGCCGAGGCACCGGCTGGGTCTTTCGACATTCCGTCACAGGAAGCGGCGTATGTTCCGCTGGTCGGCCGGATCGCCGCCGGTGGCCCGATCCTGGCCGAGCAGCAGGTAGAGGATGTTTTCCCGCTGCCGAAGCAGCTGGTCGGCGAGGGTGAGCACTTTCTGCTTCAGGTCAGCGGTGACTCGATGATCAACGCTGCCATCACCGACGGGGACTGGGTGGTCGTCCGCTCGCAATCGGACGCCGAGAACGGCGAGATCGTCGCGGCCATGGTCGAAGGCCAGGGCGCGGAGGGCGAGGCGACGGTCAAGACCTTCAAGAAGAGCGACGGGCACGTCTGGCTGATCCCGCACAACCCCCTGTACGCCCCGATTCTGGGCGATGAAGCCACCATCCTGGGCAAGGTCGTGGCCGTCCTCAGGCGCGTCTAGTGCACCTACTCGTAAGTCTTTGACTGGTTGTCTGGGGCTTGCGTGTTCCTCGCCTTGGGGCGAGCGACTCCCCGTGTGCCGGGTGGCGTGCGGGGCGGGCCGGTGCCGGCCAGGTGCCCTGGTGGCGTGGGCCGTGATGGGGGCCCGCGCCTGGGGTCACGTCGTGCCGGGTGCACATCTGGCAGGTGTGTCCCGGCTCGGCGGTGCGTGATCCCCGCCCCGGAAGGAATAGCGGGGATGATCCCGCCGCCGGTTCTGGCGGCGATGCTGGCGGCCGCGACCAGGTCGCGGTGCCCGCCCTGCCCGCAGTGCGGGCAGGAAAACACTCGCCCGGCGGGTTTGGGTACCCGCCGGGAGCACTTGGGGCAGGTGGAAGAGGTGCCCCGCTCGTCGACGAGCGTGACGGTGATCCCCGCGGTCTCGGCCTTGTCAGCCAGGGCGCGGATCAGGTGGCCGATCCGCCAGTCCCGTACCCGCTGGTTAGGCCTGCGCCCGGCCTTTCCGGCCAGGACGCCGCGCGGGTCTCCCACGGCCAGGGTCCCGATCCGGTGCTGCACCGCCCAGCTGATCAGGGCGCGGGCGGCCTCGTGCTGGGCCGGCCGGACCCGGCGCAGGTGCCGGGCCTGACCCGCCGCGCATCCCGCTAACGCTTTCTAGGCACAAGACCACGAAACCACCGGCCACCGACAAAACGCGGCCACCACCCAGACCCGACAAACCAGCCGACCCCCCCAAGAACCCACGCGGCGCTGCACTAGCCCGATCAGGGACTGCCTGCCGCCGGGCTGATCGTCAGCCGGCGCTCCCGGCGCGCGCGGTCATGCCCAGCAGGCGCTGAGCGATGCGGCCGCACCCCGGCGGGGTGCGGCCGCTTGGCATCCGGGGCTGATCTGCCGGAACCGCTCTCAGCATGCTGAAGCCCGCAGGATGATGCCGGAGGCTTCAGCCAGTGACCACGTTGACCAGCTTGGGCGCGCGGACAATGACCTTCCGGACGGACTGGCCCTCCAGGGCACGGACCGCCCCGACCGCGGCCAGGGCCATCTCGCGCAGGTCCGCATCGCTGATGTCCGGGGGCACCTCGAGCCGGTCCCGGACCTTTCCGTTGACCTGGACCACACTGGTGACGGACTCGGTGACCAGCAGGGCAGGATCGGCGACCGGCCAGCCGGCCTTGGCCACCGACGGGTCGTGGCCGAGCAGTTCCCAGCACTCCTCGGCCGTGTACGGCGCGAACAGGGACAGCAGCACCGCCAGCACCTCGGCCGCCTCACGTACCGCCGGGTCGCCGGCGCCCGGACCGGAATCGATAGCCCGGCGGGCGGCGGTGACCAGCTCCATCAGCCTGGCCACGGCCACGTTCAGCCGGTGGACCTCGACCAGCCGGGTCACATCGTCAATGGTGTGGTGGGTGACGCGGCGCAGAGCGATCTCGCCCCTCCCTGCGCCGGGCACAGCGGAACCCGCCGCCGCGACATCGGACGCGAGCCGCCACGCCCGGCCGAGGAACTTCACCATCGCCTCCGGGTGCACGTCGGCCCAGTCGATGTCGTCCTCGGGCGGGCTGGCGAAGATCATGGTGAGCCGGATCGCGTCCACCCCGTGTGCAGCCAGCTGCTGCCCCAGGTCGACGCCGTTGCCCAGCGACTTGGACATCGCCTTGCCGCCGTTGATCACCTGGCCCTGGTTCAGCAGCCGGGTGAACGGCTCGGTGAAGTCGACCAGGCCCATGTCGTGCAGGACCTTGACGAAGAACCGGCTGTACAGCAGGTGCAGGATGGCGTGCTCGACACCGCCCACGTACAGGTCGACCGGCGCCCAGCGGCGCAGGTCTTCCGGGTCGAACGGGCCGTCGGCGTACCGGGGCGAGCAGTACCGCAGGAAGTACCAGGACGAGTCGACGAACGTGTCCATGGTGTCGGTGTCACGCTTGGCCGGCCCGCCGCACTTGGGGCAGGTCACGTTCACCCAGTCGGTCGCCGCGGCCAGGGGTGACACGCCCTTGGGGACGAGGTCCTGCCCGCGCAGGTCCGGCAGGACGACCGGCAGGTCCTCCTCCGGGACCGGCACCTCGCCGCACGCCGGGCAGTGGATGATCGGGATCGGCGTCCCCCAGAACCGCTGCCGGGAGACGAGCCAGTCACGCAGCCGGTAATTGACCGCGGCGTGGCCCAGGCCCTTCT
>JBEKCN010000023.1:0-11241 GCA_050014855.1 Streptosporangiaceae bacterium
CGATTCCCACCAGCGCTGACCGCGCTGTCGGCGAGCGGCTGATAGCGGGTATGCGAGCGCTCGGCGGCACCATTGCGGTCCCAGCGGACCCCGGCCTGAGCGTGCTGGCGGGACTGGCGCCGACCGCGCACCAGGACGCGGCGCACGACGTGCTGCGGGCCACCGACCAGACCGCGATCGCGAGCTTCAGGCGCAGTGCCGCGAACGCGGTCGCCGCCCGCCGGTTCAGCGCGATCATCACCGATGGCCCGGGGCTGCCGCCCGGGTATCCGCCCTCGCTCAGCCAGTACTACCGCCTTTGCCCGCAGCCGCTGCTGGCCGGGGTCCCGGCCGCCCTGTTCCGCCCGGTCGCGGGGGTCCACACCCGCCCCGCCTCGGTATGGCTCCCCCGAGGGGGTGGCTCCTGCCAGGCCGCCGTCAGCCTCCTTGACGGAGCCGTTAAGGAGAATCGCTGATGAGATCACGCATAAAGTCGCGCCTGGAGAGTCCTCCCGGCCCGTTCCGCCGGTCGTTCTGGCGCAGCCCGATCCGCGGCCCGTGGCTGACCTCGATGTTCGGCCTGGTGCTGCTGGCATCCATCCCCGTGGTGTTCGCCACCGGCCTGTTGTCCTACGCCGCCTACAACCCGGACCTCAGCCCGGTCAATGACGAGACCCGAGGCAAGGGGCTGCTCGGCTTCTACCTGTTCTCCTGGCCCACTCATCCTGTCTGGCTCTACCGGCTCAACCAGGGCGTTCACGTCACCCTGGGGCTGATACTGGTGCCGATCCTGCTGTTCAAGCTGTGGTCGGTGCTGCCGAAGCTGTTCGAATGGCCACCGGTGCGCTCGCCCGCTCATGCTCTGGAACGGCTGTCGCTGTTCCTGCTCGTCGGCGGGGCGGTGTTCGAGTTCGCCACCGGGATCTTGAACATTCAGACGTGGTACAAGTTCCCCGGGTCCTTCTACCCGCTGCACTTCTATGGCGCCTGGGTGTTCGTAGCGGGCTTCGTCGTCCACGTGACCCTCAAGCTGCCCGTCATGATCAGGGCGCTGCGGAGCCGCAGCCTGATCGGGGAACTGCGCTCCAACCTCAGCCGGACGCGCCCGGAGCCGCTGGATGCCGGGTACCTGGTCGCCGTGGAGCCCGCCGAACCGACGATCTCCCGGCGCGGCATCCTGGCGTTCGCCGGCGCGGGTTCGGCCCTCATCGCGATCCTGTCCGTGGGCCAGTCGCTGGGCGGCCCGCTGCGGCGGACCGCGCTGCTCGCCCCGCACGGCCAGGACGTCAGCGGCGGGCCCGGCGACTTCCAGGTCAACCAGACCGCGGGAAGCGCCGGGATCAAGGAGTCGGAGACCGGCGCGGCCTGGCGGCTCAGGCTCTTGCACGACAGCCCGGCTGGTCGCCCGCCTGTCGTGCTGCGCCGGGCCGACCTGCTCCGCATGGAACAGCACACCGCCAGCCTGCCGATCGCGTGCGTCGAGGGGTGGTCCACCGACGATCAGGCCTGGAGCGGTGTCCGGCTGCGCGACCTCGCCCGGCTGGCCGGCGTCACACGGCCGGCGAGCGTCCTGGTGCAGTCCCTGCAGCGCGGCGGCGCGTTCAGCCAGGCGGCCCTGACTGCGGAGCAGATCATGGACTCCGACTCACTGCTGGCCCTGCGGGTCAACGGGCCGGACCTCTCGCCCAACCACGGCTACCCGGCCCGGGTGATCGTGCCCGCCAACCCCGGCGTCCACAACACCAAGTGGGTCGCCAGCCTGACCTTCCGGAGTTGACGTGACCCGCCTACTGCGCTGGTACGGTTCCAGCCCACTCCACCTGCTCGCCATGATCGGCAGCTTCGCGCTCGCCGGATACGCCGCGGCCGAGCTGCTGCCCGTCAACCCCTTCGGCATCCTCGTGTGGTTCGTCGCCGCGGTCATCGGCCACGACCTCCTCCTGATGCCGCTGTACACGCTCGCGGACAGATCCGTCATGGCGGTCTTCAGGCACCACCCGCTGAAACTGCCCGCCGTGCCGTGGATCAACTACCTCCGCGTCCCCGCCGTGCTGTCCGGTGTGCTGCTACTCGTCTGGTTCCCGCTGATCTTCCGGCTGCCGAGCCATTTCCCGGTCTCGACGACCCTGCCGCTGAACCCCTACCTCTGGCACTGGCTCGCCGTGACCGGAGCACTGTTCCTGCTGTCAGCCACCGCGCTTGCCCTGCGGCTGGGAGCGGGCCGCCGTGCTGCACGGAATGGGCCTACGCCCAGCCAGGAAGCCGCCGTTCCCCCTGCGGACGGAACTCCTGATCATCCGGTACAGCCGGAGCCTACCGATCATCCCAATCAAACTCCTGCTGGTAAGACGCCGACCAGGCCCGGCGCTGACACTCTGAGGGACGTCGCCCCGCCGACGCTCCCCGACCCGGCCGAACCGCTCAACGAGACCACGGGTGCCTTCGCCCACGAGCGGACCGGCCTGACGGCCAGCGTGCCGACCGGCATGTCCCCGGCCGGGACCATCCTGCCCGACGCGGAGCTGCTCGACGTACACGGAACGGCCACGACGCTGTACGCCGCTACCGGGGCCGCCACGTCGGTCCTGCTCTTCTACAGGGGCAGCTGGTCCCCGTACAGCAACATCGCCCTATCCGCCTACCAGGAGCAGTTGCTTCCGCAGCTGACTGAACGCGGCATCAAGCTCATCGCCATCAGCCCGAAGAAGCCGGACGGGGCACTCACCATGCAGCAGAAGCAAGACCTGGCCTTCACCGTTGTTTCCGACCCTGGCAACATCATCGCCGGCCACCTCGGCATCCTCACGCAGCCGTCCGACGAGGCCCGTGCCGCCCAGCTGCAACTCGGACTCGACCTGAACAGGGTCAACGCCGACGGCACCGTCACCCTGCCGATGCCCGCCACCGTCATCCTCGATGCCAGCCACACTGTCCGGTGGATTGACGTCCATCCCGACTACAGCACCCGCACCGAACCCCAGCAGGTCATAGCCGCCCTTGACCACCTTGCCTGACCGCCGGTGCCTTGGTGCTCGAGCACGACTTCGGCCGCGTCATCATCCCGCTCGTCAAATGGTCCGCCTGCGCCAGCATGCCCGGCGCCATAGCCGCCGACCGCAGCGCTTGCCCGCTGGCAGACCTGGCTTCCGCACCGGCCAGTAACAAGGCAACGGCGTCTCGCTGACCAGGGCGCCGCCGTATCCCCGGCCGCTCCGGCAATACGTCGCTCTCGCTATTTGTATGCGTAGGGCTATTAAAGTATGTCCTAATGTTGCATGATGCGAATATTGCGAGCTGCAAAGTAGGCGGAGGCGCTGGTGGAAGCGGCCGTTGTGGACGCCGTGCTGACCGCGAGCCGGACGCTGGTTGCGGTCAGCACGCCGTCGCTGGGGGCGGCCGCCGAGCACACCACGACCGCTCAGTACCGGATGCTGGTCGTGTTGGCCTCCCGGGGATCGCAGCGGATGACGGACCTGGCCGCCGCGCTCGATGTAGCCCCGTCGACAGCTGGGCGGATGACCGATCGGCTGGTCCGCAAGCAGCTGGACCGCCGGCATCGCGCCCGGGGCGGATCGCCGGTCGGTGATGGTCTCGGTCACTGCGGCTGGCCGACAGGTCGTGGACGAGGCGACGGCGCGCAGGCGCGTCCTGATCGAGGACATTTTGGCCAAGCTGCCCAGAGGCCAGCAGCAGGCCATCGCCGCGGCCTTCGAAGCGTTCGCCGCCGCGGCGGGCGAGATTCCCGAGCATCTGTGGCCACCCGCCCCGGCTCCCGGATCTGCCGCCCGCGGGCGTTCCCGCTTGACGTTGCCCGCCAGGGACTGGATGCGGTCGAGCATCGCATCGAGCGCGGGGCTTCAGGCGGCTTGGTGTCGGATATCGAGAGCTAACCGAGTCCGGCAAACGGACGAGAAGTCACCACGCATGCTGAGCTGGGCTCCGCAATTGGCTACCGAGGGTGAGCAGGTAGCACGAGATCGGGCACGAACGGGCACGAGATCGCCGGGAGAGCCGTATCCGCATGACCGGAAAAGGCAGCCTGACCTGCGCATTCACACGGAGCGGGTGACGGGAATCGAACCCGCACTATCAGCTTGGGAAGCTGACGTTCTACCATTGAACTACACCCGCAGGCCGCACACCGGCCTCGTCGTCCCCGTAGGAACCCGACCAACGCGATGTACGCCCAGACATCGTACCGGACCCGGTAGGTTGCGAGCGTGCTGCTCTCTGATCGTGACATCAGGAAAGAGATCGAGTCCGGCCGGGTCAAGCTGGATCCGTATGCCCCGGAGCTGATCCAGCCCTCCAGTATCGACGTGCGGATGGACCGGTACTTCCGGGTCTTCGAGAACCATCGGTACCCGCACATCGACCCCGCGATCGAGCAGCCCGATCTGACGCGATTGATCGAGACGGTGGACGATGACCCGTTCGTCCTGCATCCCGGCGAGTTCGTGCTGGCCTCCACCTACGAGGTGGTGTCCCTGCCCGACGACATCGCGGGCCGCTTGGAAGGCAAGAGTTCCCTCGGACGGCTCGGACTGCTCACCCATTCGACGGCGGGCTGGATCGACCCCGGCTTCTCTGGGCACGTGACGCTGGAGCTCTCTAACGTCGCCACGTTGCCCATCAAGCTGTGGCCGGGCATGAAGATCGGCCAGCTCTGCCTGTTCCGGACCAGTTCGCCCGCGGAGCACCCGTACGGCTCATCCATCTATGGCTCCCGCTACCAGGACCAGCGCGGTCCGACTCCATCGCGCTCGTACCAAAACTTCTATCGCGCTGAGGTCTAGTCGCACCGAGGCCCCGGCCAGCACTAGCCGGGGCTTCTACAAAGCGCGCGCCTCAGGCTGCGTAACGGTAGATGGTCCCGCTCTCTCCGTCAGCGTCAAGACAAAGCCGGTTTATCTTGATCTTGTAGGTAAAGGACCGCCAGCTCGGCCGCCTAACATGCAGGACCGGACCGTCGTCATCCTTGGAATCCCGAACCATCATATCGAGCATGCCCTCGGCTACTTGGACACACGCACCATTGGGAATGCTTACTGACGACTTGCGCCAGTGCACTTCATGTTCGGTCGGCATATGCACTCCTAACTATTATTACGCTCGTTTAATCTCTTAGATCTGTACGCCATTCAAAAGGTGTCGTAAATCTACGATACATCTCGTGCGCCGAGTCCACGTCAGGTTTCTTCATAATGGTTTAGCGGTGCTCCCGGAAAGATCAGGCGGGCCATTAAGGGTTAGCGATGAGGGCATGACGAAATAAGCAAGGATCATTCCTGCACGATCCAAGCCTATCGCTCTTATTAACGTTGCAGCAGCCCCTGCCCGGCATCCCGTCCGGCACCTCTGCCGGTCATGATTAGGTTCTCTTACACGGGGACCTGTCACCAGTAGTTTTTTAAACTTCCGATTTGACCTTGTCCACTAGTTCAGACCAGGCCGAACACCCGAAAATTATGACTGGACCGGAAGGATCCTGCGAATCGCGTACCGCGAGGCGTCCTCCAGAAGACGCCACCTCAACGCAGGCACCGTTACCCGTGCTGTAACTTGCCTTGCGCCACTCTGACCGAACGGGCGCCACGTGCTTATAGAGCATTATATCCCCTAATAATGAATAGCGAGCTTAATCTATTTACAGTCTAAAGCTCAAGGAAGCGACAGCAGCCAAGCTAGCTGGCGATAGATCTCTCTATTTTCGTCATAACTTTGATTGATTCTTCCGGACTTAGCGCTATACCGTTCAGGCGCTCGAAGACCCGCCGATACCGGTCAATATCCTCTGTTCGCTCAAAATAAATCCAGCCCACGAGCCCTTCAACGTAGATGACACTGGGTACAGCTTCACCAAAGTCGAGGATGTAGAAGGTACTTTCCAGCGCCGGATGAGCGCCAACATCGTACGGGATGACCTGGATTGTAGCGTTGGGCAGTTCCGTCATATTAACAAGATGCCGAAGCTGAGCACTCATAACGGCTGGGCCGCCAACGACACGATGCAGCACCGCCTCATCCATTACTATTGAGAGATTAAGAGGTTTCCCCTTCGTAAGCAGATCCTGTCGCCTGATGCGCGCTTCAACGCGCTGGTCTACTACCACTGACGTTAGAGCAGGTGTCGAAATTTCCGGTATCGCAGCTTCATGGATGGCGCGCGCGTAATCAGCCGTCTGAAGGAGGCCGGGAACAACCGAGGAATGAAAGCCGCTAACGGTAACCGCCTCGGCTTCCAGCCCCACGTAGTTCGAGTAGGGCAGGTCGTAGGACTGCCACCAGCCCTGTTGCTTCCCTTCCTTGGCCAAGGTCATCAGACGGTCGCGCTCGGCCTGGTCCGTCACACCGTAAAGATCGCAGAGGTCCCGGATGTCGCGGAGGGTGGCGCCGCGATGGCCGGTTTCGATGCGGCTGACCTTGCTCGGGGAGCAGATCAGGTACTCGGTGACCTGCTTGACCGACATCCCTCTGTCTTCGCGCATCTTGCGAAGCAGCGCGCCCAGCTCGCGGCGGCGGACGGTGGGGCTGCCTTCGGCCACTGTGGTCGCCCCCTTCACGTGAGCCTCAGCGATAGGCGTGGACCTACGAACGGGATGAAACCAACCATTGGGTTCTGCCGACTGTGTGGTGCCTGTGGCACTTGATTTTGGCACTTGCCAAACGTCAATGCCAAGGGGAACATGAAATCAGACGCAGTGGAGTTCCTCCAAAGCGACCCGCCGACAACGGGGTCGTCGGTGACCCGAAGAGGTCACTGCAAGATCATCGCGGGCTTTTGGGCCATCTGCGGCGAATTTTGCCGCACTGTTACTCACCCGGACCTTGCGATACGGAGGGAAGGAGCACTGCGATCTCATGAACCGCACCAGATCGCGGCCACCGCTGCTGTGCCACAGTGCGCGCAGCAGTAACCCACGCCGAAAACCGCCCCTACATCCCGGGTGCTCGGTGGACTGCCACCACCGGCCCCGGAAAAGCAGTCGGGCCGACGCTGCCACGTCGGCCCAGCCGCTAGAGACACTCCCCGCCCATGCACGAGCCAAAGGAGTTACTTTGGCCAAGACTAGTGCTCCGCTCGGCAAAGACAACCCCCTGGTCGTAACCACCAGTTACCGATGGGTATCAGGATCTGTTGCCGGAGGGACATTGGGGCATCCCGGCACTTTAATACTGGACCGGGTCGCCCGCGCCGCGCTCATGGCACTGCCCCGTGCCCAGACCGCGATAGCGGCGGGCTGGCTCGGCGATCTTGTCGCCCGTGCCGGTGACGTCATATTCGCCGTGTGTGACGAAGAGGCCGGCTGGCGCGGGTGGAGCATCGAGCGACGGCGCGGCGGGCTCACGCGGGTGTATCGCGATCCGGCATTCGATCTGATCGTCCACTGTCCGCAGTGCCGCGGCCTCGGGACGGCCCCGGGCGGCGCGGAGTGTGGCCTATGCTCCGGCACCGGCCGACTCGTCCTGGACCAGCCACCGATCGCGTCCGACGGTTAACCGCCATGGCTGGGGGACAGTTCCGCCAGCCGAATGACCCGAATGGGCCGACCGGGTTCGGTAGGGCGCTGAGCTCGGTCAAGCGCCCGAACCCGGTGGTCATCGCCTGGCGCTGGCGCTACGAACTCGCGCTGGTACTCGGTCTGGCCGGGAGCACGTTCGGGATTATTCAGGCTTACGGGGCTATCTGGCTGGTGGCCGCCCTCATGGCGGCCACCGCGGCGTTCGGTCTCTGGCCGCCGGGGCGGAGACTTCTGGTGACGCGGGCCTGGTGTGTCATCACACCGCATCGGCTCCGCACCGGTTGCGCCAACGCATGGATTAACAGCCGCTGCGGCCGGCTACCCATCATCCTGCTCACCACGGCGCAGCCCTTCGGCGAGCGGGTCCTGCTCTGGTGCGTCGCCGGGGTCTCAGCTGAGGATCTCATCGCGGCCCGGGAGGCACTCATCGCCGCCTGCTGGGCCGCCGACATAAAGGTGAACCGGAGCGACCGGCACCGGCAGCTGGTGATCGTGGACGTCATCCGGCGGCCACCCAACAGCCCAACCAGCCCGGAAGCAGACCGGCTGAGCTGGCCCGGCTGACCGAGCCAGCGGACGGCCAAGCGAGCGAGCCGTCTGGGTTGTGTTTCCGCGAGCAGTGCGGGAAACACAACCCGATCCCGGCCAGGACTCCGGTTGGCCGGCCCCGTCGGGGTAACGCGACGCGGCGCTTCCGGGTCTGGCGGACTCGGACGGCGTGCGGAAATGAGGCCGAGGAGTCCTGCTCAGGATTCCTGGGCGGCCGGCCCGGACGGGGGTTCGGGGCCGGACGTACCGTTTCCGGACGATCCCGTGGCGGTTGTGGTCGGCTCTCCCTCACCGGCAGACGTGACGTCGCCGGGCGGGGCCGCGCCGGTGCCTGTTTCGGGTGCCCCGCTGACGGCGCTGGTGGCTGGGGGCCGGGTGAGGGCGACGGAGCGGGCCAGGAGCTGGGCGACGTCGATGACTTCCAGGGATTCTTTGGCGTGGCCGGAGCTCTTTTTGGCGGCGACGGCGTCGCCGAGCATGACCAGGCAGTAGGGGCAGGCGGTGGAAATGCTGTCGGGGTTCAGGGCCAGGGCCTCGTCGATCCGCTCGGTGTTGATCCTTTTGCCGATGCGTTCTTCCATCCACATCCGCGCCCCGCCGGCGCCGCAGCAGAACCCGCGGTTCTTGCACCGGTGCATCTCTTCGGCGGTGGTGCCGGGCACGGCGTCGATGATTTCCCGCGGCGGGGTGTAGATCTTGTTGTGCCGGCCCAGGAAACACGGATCGTGGTAGGTGATCTTCTCCTTCACCTCACCCGCGGGGGTCAGCTTGCCCTGCTCGACGAGGCGGGACAGCAGCTGGGTGTGGTGGATCACCTCATAGTTGCCGCCCAGCTGGGGGTACTCATTGGCGATGGTGTTGAAGCAGTGCGGGCAGGAGGCCACGATCGTCTTCCCGCTGCCTTTGGCGAGGCCGGCCTCGTTCAGGGTCTCGACGTTCTGGGCGGCCAGCATGGAGTAGACGAACTCGTTGCCCATCCGCCGGGCCGGATCCCCGGTGCAGGTCTCGGCCGGGCCCAGCACCGCGAAGTTCACCCCGGCGGTGTGCAGCAGCTGCGCGATGGCCTTGGTGGTCTTCTTGGCCCGGTCCTCCAAAGCCCCCGCACACCCGACCCAGAACAGGTACTCGATCTCCGCCCCGATCGGCCCGTCGATGACCGGGACCTCGAAGTCAAGCTCGCTGATCCAGGCGGCCCGGGCGGCCTCGCCCATCCCCCAGGGGTTGCCCTTGTTCTCCAGGTTCTTGAGCAGCGTGGACGCCTCCGCGGGGAACGCGGACTCGATCAGCACCTGGTGGCGGCGCATCCCGTCGATGTGGTCGATGTGCTCAATATCAACCGGGCACTCCTCCACGCACGCCCCGCAGTTCGTGCACGACCAGATGACGTCCGGGTCGATCACCCCGTTCACCGAAGCGTCCCCGACCAGCGGGCGCTCCGCTTCGGCCAGCACGTTGGCGGGTAGCTTGGCCCGCGCTTCATCGGAGTCCGCCAGCAGATACGGCGCTTTGGCAAACGCGTGGTCGCGCAGGTCCAAGATGACCTGCTTAGGCGACAGCGGCTTGCCGGTGGCCCAGGCCGGGCACTGGGACTGACAGCGGCCGCACTCGGTGCAGGTCGCCATGTCCAGCATGCCCTTCCAGCTGAAATCCTCGATCTTCCCCAGCCCGAACACGTCCACGTCCGGGTCCGCCTCCTCAAAATCCAGCACCTTGCCGTTGCTGCGCATCGGCTCCAGGGCGCCCAGCGCGCTGGGGCGGCGGGAGAACAGCACGTTGACCGGCGCCAGGACGATATGCAGGTGCTTGGAGTAGGTCACGAACACCAGGAAGCCCAGGACGACCGCGAGCTGGCCCAGCAGGAACACGACCTCCAGCACACTGTTCACCCCCGCGCCCAGTGGGTGCAGCCAGTGCCCGACGATCTCGGACGCGAACGCACCGCGCGGGTAGGGGAAGTAACCGGTGTTGATCTGCGCGCCCCGGTACAGCAGCAGCGTGGCCACGACCAGGAAGATCATGCCCAGCACCAGCCAGGCCGCCCCGGTGTGCGACCCGTAGAACCGGGACGACCGGCCCTCCCGCTCGGGGTTGCTGGACAGCCGGATGATCGCGAACGTGACGATGCCGGCCAGGACCAGCACCGCGAACAGGTCCTCCAGGAACCCCAGCGCGAACGAATGCCCGATCCCCGGGATCGCGAACCCGCGGGAGAACAGGTCACCATAGGCCTCGATGATCGTGAAGAACAGGACGATGAAACCCCAGAACGTCACGAAATGCGCCAGCCCCGGAACCGTCCACTTCAGCAGCTTCCGCTGCCCGAACACCTCAGTGGCCTGCACCTCAGCGTCCCCAGCCGGGTGCTCGCGGGTAAACGCTAGCCGTTCCGGCGCCGGCTGCCCGGCCCGGCCCAGCCGCCCCAGCCACCACAACCGGCGGCTAGCGAGCGCCACCGCCGCCACGGTCAGCACGAGGCCAACCACGATCCTCAGGACCACCGGGGACCTCCTCCTGCAGCGTCGGCTGCCAGCGTACGCCGCCGGCTTCCGCCCGTTCTCGTGCACCGCACCGCGCGGCTTTCCCTTCCGGGTCGCCGGGCCGGAGCCTGGCCGCGTTCCAGCATCCTATTGACCGGTAACTTTCGCGGGCTAGCGCGGTCGTGCAGACGTCTATCTATATACCGAATCTAAATGCCAAACGATCCGGCCCGGGGGCAGCCCCGGCATCCGCGGTCCGCCGTCCATCGCCGGGCAGGCATCAGCGGCCTGCGCTTCCTGGGGCTACGGAGCCCGCCGCACTGCCGGTACCTGGCGGCAGATCGGCACGCCCTGTCCAGCCAGCGTGCTGACGTTCCGCGGCTTCGTCTGCCTGGCGGGAGATCGCACGCGCCCCGCTCCAGCCACGTGCTGACGTCCATGCTGGATGGGACGGCCCGGCCCGAGCGTTGTAAGAGCCAAGGCCACAACGGATCCAGCGACAAGGCGCACCCGTCTGGCCGCTGCCCGGAAAATTTCCGTGCCGCCGGGAACAACGAGCGCCCTAACAAAGTTGAGCCAATCAGACTCAAGTCAGTTGCCATCGCCCGCAAGCCGTGGCAACCTTGAGCGCGGAAGACTCAACCCAATAGACGTTCAACCATAGGGATTGCTCATGGCACGTGCGGTAGGGATTGACCTTGGGACGACCAACT
>JBEKCN010000024.1:0-11193 GCA_050014855.1 Streptosporangiaceae bacterium
GGTGAGCTGGCAGGAGGCGAGCAACGAGTTGGTGATCAGCTCGGAAACTATGCCCTCGGCGGCCTCCGACAGGTCGTTGAGCCGCCATTCCCACAGGATCTGCCGGGTCCAGGCGCGGGCGCAGCCCGGCGCGGTGGGCACCGCGCCCAGGTCGAGCACCGCGCGCAGCGGCTGGCCCGCCGGCGTCGGCTGGGGCGGGTGGCGGCGGGGGTGCACGGTGTCTCTTCTCGGTGCGGTGCTGGTGGCCATGGGGTGCCTCCGGGTTCGTGCTGCTGGCGGTGTCCCGGGCCGCACAACGGACCCTGCTAGGTAGCGGCCCGACAGCGGCCCGGAGCCGCCATCCCGCCCCCGGCTGGTGCGCGCCGGGACGGGGCGTTTTCGGTTATGCGGTGACCTGCACGCTGGCAGGCTCAGTGTCCCGCGGGTGCTCGTGTCTCTTTCGCCACCGGGCTGCCAGGACGCGGGGTGCGCGGACGGCTTACCCTGACTTGACCAGCCTGCTAGCGGGCGAGCACGCACCGCTCCCGTCATCCGCTACGCCACATGGCATGACGTGCCGACGTAACTGCCGTCGCAAGTACCGCCTTTTGACCATCGGCCCAGCGTTCAAGGCGGTTTCTGACCGGGCCGCAGACTTACGCTGATGTCGGACGCGAGTCAGGGAGGATGCGATGCCGAGCGAACCGACGCTCTTGCGGTCCCTGATCACTGCCAGGCACTGGCAGCGATACGAGACGTTCGCGGTGCAGTTCAGGCGCGCGGCCAAGAAGCTCGCCGATGAGGAAGGCGAGGAGGAGCTGGCGAAAATGTCAGTCTCACCCCGCCAGTTCGAACGCTGGTACGGCGGCAAGCTACGGACTCTGCCTCATCCTGATGCATGCCGGATTCTTGAGCACATGTTCGGCTACCCGGTCCAGCAGCTCCTGGCACCGGCAGACCCATCTCAGGAGACATCACTGATACTCGGGCAGGACGATCCTCGCCCTGCGACGGCAAGGACGCTGGCGCAGGGCGTCATCTGGGCACCAGGAGCGCTAATTCCTGGTGATCTCGGGGTGACAGAGAATTCCGCCTCGTCTGATCCGGAAAGGAAACTTGCCATGGCAGCACGCCGGGCAATGCGCTTCAGCGCCACCGCAGGTTCCAGCAACATCAGCGGTGAATCGCTCGAACAGTTGTGGGCAGAGACAAGCCGCCTCGCAATCGCCTATCCGCAGCAGCCGCTGTCGGCGATAACAGGCGACATCGTGTCTCTCCAGGACATCGTGTTCCAGCTCCTGGAAGGCCGCCAGCGCCCCAGCGAATCCCGGGACCTGTACGTCATCGGCGGCCTTGCCTCCGGAATGCTGTCGAAGGCATCACACGACTTCCGCGACCCTGACACGGCGATGACTCACGCCCGCACTGCCCTGCTGTGCGCCAACAACGCCGAGCACACCTCGCTCGCCGCCTGGGTCCGGGGACTCCAGTCCCTGATTACCTACTGGGCGCAGCGCCCGCGCGAGGCACTGGAATACGCCCAGACCGGCCAGCAACTCCCCGGGACCGCAGGATCGGTCACCGTCTGGCTGGCCAGCCTGGAAGCGCGCGCCTGGGCACGCCTCGCCAACGGCGCAGCCAGCCGGGAAGCCATCGCCCGCGCGTCGGATCTGCGCGAGCAGCTCACCCGCAATGACCTGGACGAGATCGGCGGCATGTGCTACTTCTCCCGGCCCCGGCAGCTCTACTACTCCAGCGACGCGGGGGCGGCCCTGCCCGAGCACGACGAGTCCGGCCTGCACGAGGAAACCGAAGCATTCGCCGCCGACGCCGTTGCCGCCTACGAGCAGGCACCCGACAAAGAGAAGTCTTTCGGAGACGAGGCAGGCTCGCGAACCGACCTCGCCATCGCACGCGTCCGCACAGGGAACCTCGAAGGAGCCAGGGAAGCAGTCCGCCCCGTTCTGGACCTGCCCGTCGCGCTGCGGATTCACGGCGTCGTCACCAGCGTCCTGGACATCCACCGCGCCGTCACCGCACAGGCCGCTGACGCCCCGCTCGCCCGCGACATCCAGGAGGAAATCGAAACCTACTGCCGGACTCCCGCAGCCGCCCTCCCCCGCTAAAAGGGAGTCCAGGGCATGTACCCCGTTCTCATCGCAGGTTCCATGGTGATGCTGCGCGAGCTAACCGACGCGGACACGGCCGCGCTGCACGAGGTCTACGGCAATGACGAAGCAACCCGGCATCTCAGTTTCGAGCCACGGAGCATGGAACAGGTCGCTGCGATCATCAGCGGCGCGATCAAGTCCGCGACAGCCGACCCGAGAACCGAGTACATGGTCGCGATCGCAGACAAGGACGAGGAACTGGTCGGAGCCGCACGGCTGGCGACGGGCGAGTACGAGAGCGCCACGATCGGCTTCGCGCTCCGCCCTGACCAGTGGGGCCAGGGCAAGGGACTGGAAACCGTCCGCCTCCTTCAGCGCCTCGGCTTCACCGAAATCGGCCTGCACCGGATCTGGGGAGCGCGCAGCCCGCTCAACAAGGCATCCGCCCGGACCATGCGGGCCGCCGGGATGATCGAGGAAGGCACCATCAGGGGGCACCTGCACACGCGGGGGGCCTGGCGGGACTCCGTGGTCCACTCAATCCTGCGCGAGGAGTTTGACGGCCGGCAGCCATAGACCCGCCGGCGCTGTTCGCCTGAGGTCACTGCGAACGCCTGCACTTGCCGCCAGGGCCAAAACACGCGCCAGGGCACTGCCAGGCGGGGAAGGTTTAGCTGTATCGCAGCTCGAACCAGGTCACCGTCCGCCTGCCGCGCCGCCGCCAGCCCCACCGCGCGGTCAGGGCCGTCACCAGCCCAAGCCCCCGGCCGTCTTCCGCGCCACAATCAGCTCGACGCAGCTCCGGCGCACCAGGGCCGCCGCGATCGGTGACCTCGACCCGGACCACGCCGTCCCAGACCCTGACCGCGACCGTAACGGTCTCGCCGGGAACGCCCGAGCCGCCGTGCTGCACACTATTGCCGAAAAGCTCGCTTACCAGCAAGACGGCCACGTCCCCGCACGGGTGCCCCGGGCCGAGCACCGCGCCCACGAACGTACGGGCCACCCGCGCCCGCTCGGGCCGCCCGGCAAGCGTCACGCTCTCCCGAACCGCCAGCCCAGTCACCAGCGCACCCGCCTTCCCGGCCGCCCGCCCCGGGAAACCACCGGGCTGCCGGGCGGACACAGGGGGATGCACGCTCAACTCAGCGGCACACGTCAAGCCGGAACACGCCGCCAGCGCGGCCTGTCCGTGGCCGTCCGTGGAAAATCGACGGTGTCGCCGACCGTTCTCACCGCCCGGACACTGTCCGCTATATGTCCGTGGATGCCGCGACACGCCGCCCTACAGCGACCCAAGGTGACACACCACGGGACAAAGCAAAACGGCCCGCATAGCCGCAAATCCGCAGCCAGCGGGCCGTTTTCGCAGGTGGTGGCAGGTGGTGGATTCGAACCACCGAAGGCGTAGCCGACGGTTTTACAGACCGCTCCCTTTGGCCGCTCGGGCAACCTGCCTGGATGCCGCCGTGTGCCCGGCGGCACAGAGAAGAATAGCGGACTATGGGCGGGGCGCGAACCCAGACCGCGATGCCATAGGCGGCCACCGGGCGTCTCGGCGTGACCACGAGCCAGGATGCCGTCTAGCCTGGACCCTGCCTTCAGAACCTCGTGGCCCAGGAGTAGCCAGATGCCTGCAGATTCCTCGTTCGACATCGTGTCCAAGCTCGACCGGCAGGAGGTCGACAACGCACTGAACCAGGCGGGCAAGGAGATCAGCACCCGGTTCGACTTCCGCAACGTCGGCGCGTCGATTGCCTGGTCTGGCGACCACGGAGTGGAGATCCGCGCCAACAGCGAGGAGCGGGCCAAGGCCGTCCTGGACGTGTTCAAGGACAAGCTGGTCAAGCGCGGTGTCTCGCTCAAGGTGCTGGACGCCAGCGACCCGAAGCTGTCCGGGAAGGAGTACCGGCTGTCCATCGCGCTGAAAGAGGGCATCACGCAGGACGACGCCAAGAAGATCGCGAAGATCATTCGCGATGACGGGCCGAAAGGCATCAAGGCGCAGGTCCAGGGGGACGAGCTCCGGGTCTCGTCCAAGAAGAAGGACGACCTGCAGTCGGTCATCGCTCTGCTCAAGGGCAAGGACTTCGACTTCGCCGTCCAAGTTCACCAACTACCGCTGAGCGCCCCGGGCCGGCGGCCACCGGCCAGCTGGCGCACTCGGCCCGGCCAGCCGGGCGGAATCCGGTCAGCGCGGGTAACCCGCCAGGCCCTCCAGCCGGTAGACCCGCTCCCCGGTCGGCGGGTGCGTGGTGAACAGCCGGGTGAATCCCGCGCAGCTGAACGGGTTGACGATCATGAGGTGGCTCGCCGACGCCAGGGGCCCGGTCGGGAACAGCGGCAGCTCCACCGTCCGCGCCTCAATCTTGCGCAGCGCCCGGGCCAGCGCCAGCGGGTCCCCGGCCAGCTGGGCCCCCAGCGCGTCGGCCGAGAACTCCCGGGACCGGCTTACCGACAGCTGCAGCAGTAGCGCCGCCGCCGGCCCGAGCACCAGCATGGTGAGCCCGGCCAGCACCCGGCGGCCGCCATCCGGGCCCCGCACCCCGCCGGCCAGCACGAAGTGCGGCGGTCCCGACGAGGTGAACCAGGCCGCGCTGACCGCCGACGTGATGACCGCGGCCAGGCCAGCCGAGAATGACGTCACCATCGTGTCCCGCTCGCGCACGTGAGCCAGCTCGTGCCCCAGCACGCCGCGCAGCTCGTCGACGGTCACGAGCCGCAGCAGGCCCTCCGTGCAGCACAGCGCCGCGGAGCGGCGGCTCCGGCCGATCGCGAATGAATTCGGCTGCGGCGCCGGAGACACGTACACCCGGGGCACCGGCAGCAGGGCGGCCTTGCTGATCTCCCGCACCACGCGGTAGAGCTCCGGATACTCGACCTCGCTGACCGCCCGGGCGCGGAGGGCTCTCAGAGCGACCCGTTCGGCCAGGAACATCGCCGCCATCACCACGGCCGCGATGGCCGCCAGCGCCAGCACGATGGCCGGGAGGCCACCCAGAGCGGCCGCCAGGAACACGGCGGCACCGACGCAGACCGCGGCCACCGCCACCGCCCGCAGCCAGTTACGGTTCACCGCAGGTCCCCTCCCGGCCCATGCCGGAGCTGACGGTTCGCACAATAAAGTCCAGATGGTGAGATAGGCGATCGGAATGCCGATCCTGCCTATTCAACGATCCGGCCCCGGCCCCGCGTTCCCGCCTGCTTCGCCGCATGGCAGCTGAGATTCCGCAGGCCACGCCGCCGTAGCCGGGCAACACGCCCGGAAACAATACGTCCGGCAGATGACACAGCCGTCACAGCCGGATGACAAAGGCCCGCAGCTAATGCGTATCCTCGTCGGGGATCGCTTAGGTAAACCTAACGTCGCAGCTAGGCTGCCCCCAGTGGTCCGCCTATCAGCGTAAAATCAATTCCCGTCCGAACTCACGCCCCCGGCTTGTGGAGTGGCGCCGAAGAGCGCCCGGCCGCGGCGTGCGGAGGAGGTCCCTCACTGTGACCAAACAGGTCCAGCAGCTCGATGGTGTCATTATCCGTTTCGCAGGGGACTCCGGCGACGGCATGCAGCTTACGGGTGACAGGTTCAGTCAGGAAACGGCCGTGTTCGGCAACGACCTGTCCACGCTGCCAAACTTCCCGGCCGAGATCCGCGCCCCCGCCGGGACGCTGCCGGGGGTATCGAGCTTTCAGGTTCATTTCGCCGACCACGACATCCTGACCCCGGGCGACGCGCCGAACGTGCTGGTGGCCATGAACCCGGCGGCGCTCAAAGCCAACCTGCGGGACCTGCCGCGCGGCGCTGACCTGATCGTCAACACGGACGAGTTCACCAAGCGGAACCTCACTAAGGTGGGGTACGACGCGAACCCGGTCGAGGACGGCTCGCTGAGCGAGTACAACCTGCACGCCATGCCGATTACGTCGATGACGGTCAGGGCGCTGGACGACTTCGACGTCACCCGCAAGGACGCCGAGCGGGCCAAGAACATGTTCGCGCTCGGCCTGCTGTCGTGGCTGTACGACCGGCCGCAGGAGGGCACGCTCAAGTTTCTGCGGTCGAGGTTCGCCACCAAGCCAGACATCATGAAGGCCAACATCGCGGCCTTCCACGCGGGCTGGAACTTCGGCGAGACCACCGAGGCCTTCTCGGTCAAGTACGAGGTCAAGCCGGCCACCCTGGACAAGGGCACCTACCGCAACATCACCGGCAACAGCGCGCTGGCCTACGGGCTGATCGCCGGGTCACAGCTGTCCGGCCTGCCGCTCTTCCTCGGGTCGTACCCGATCACGCCGGCTTCGGACATCCTGCACGAGCTGGCCAAGCAGAAGCGGTTCGGCATCCGCACGTTCCAGGCCGAGGACGAGATCGCCGGGGTGGGCGCCGCGCTGGGCGCGTCGTTCGGCGGGTCGCTGGGTGTCACCACCACGTCCGGGCCGGGCATCCTGCTCAAGGCGGAGACGATCGGCCTGGGCGTTTCGCTGGAGCTGCCGCTGATCGTGTGCGACATCCAGCGGGCGGGCCCGTCGACGGGGATGCCGACCAAGACCGAGCAGGGTGACCTGCTGCAGGCGCTGTTCGGCCGGAACGGTGAGTCGCCGCTGCCGGTGGTGGCCCCGTGCAGCCCGGCGGACTGCTTCGCGGTCGCGATCGAGGCCACCCGGCTGGCGATCAAGTACCGCACCCCGGTCATCCTGCTGTCCGACGGCTACCTGGCCAACGGGTCCGAGCCGTGGCTCATCCCGGACGTGGCCAGCCTCCCCGACCTGAGGCAGGACTTCTCCTTCGCTAGCCCCGATGACTGGCGCGGCGACGACGGGACCATCGACTTCCGGCCGTTCCAGCGGGACCCGGACACGCTGGCCCGCCCCTGGGCCGTGCCGGGGACCCCGGGCCTGGAGCACCGGATCGGCGGGATCGAGAAGGCCGACGGGACCGGCGCGATCTCCTACGATCCGGACAACCACGACCTGATGGTCCGGCTGCGCCAGGCCAAGATCGACGGGATCGCCGCCGATATCCCGCCGCTGGAGGTCGACGACCCGGGCGACGAGGCACGCGTCCTCGTCCTCGGCTGGGGGTCCACCTACGGCTCGATCGGTGCCGCGGTCCGCCACGTCCGGCGGGCCGGCCAGCCCATCGCCCAGGCGCACCTGCGCCACCTCAACCCGTTCCCCGGCAACCTTGGCGACACGCTGCGCCGCTACGAGAAGGTCCTGGTGCCGGAGATCAACCTGGGCCAGCTCGCGCTGCTGCTGCGCGGCCGCTACCTGGTCGACGTGATCTCCTACAACCGGGTCCGGGGCCTGCCGTTCGGTGCCGCCGAACTGGCCGGCGTGATCAAGGATGTGATCGACAATGTCTGAAGCGGCACCCACGCCCCGGAACCGCTCGGGACCGCTGAACGGTACGGCGAACGGCCATGGGCCGGCTACCGGGAATGAACGGCCGAACGGCACCGCGGCAGAAGCTCGCCGGCCTGCGTCGCTCACGCTGGTGCCGAGGGCGCCGGAAAAGCTGGCCACCAAGGATTTCAAGTCCGACCAGGAGGTGCGCTGGTGCCCGGGCTGCGGTGACTACGCGATCCTGGCCGCGTTCCAGGCGTTCCTGCCCGAGCTGGAGGTGCCGCGCGAAAACGTGGTCGTGGTGTCCGGCATCGGCTGCTCGTCCCGGCTGCCGTACTACATGGACACCTACGGGATGCACTCCATCCACGGCCGGGCCCCGGCGATCGCCACCGGGCTGGCCTCGTCCCGGCCCGACCTGTCAGTATGGGTCATCACCGGCGACGGCGATGCGCTGTCGATCGGCGGCAACCACCTGATCCACGCGCTGCGCCGCAACGTCAACATCAAGATCCTGCTGTTCAACAACCGGATCTACGGGCTGACCAAGGGCCAGTACTCGCCCACCTCCGAGCAGGGGAAGATCACCAAATCGACCCCATTCGGCTCGCTGGACAACCCGTTCAACCCCGTGTCGCTGGCCCTGGGCGCCGAGGCCACCTTCGTGGCCCGTAGCATCGACTCGGACCGCAAGCACCTGACCAGCGTGCTGCGGGCTGCCGCCGATCACCAGGGGGCGGCGTTCATCGAGATCTACCAGAACTGCCCGATCTTCAATGACGACGCCTTCGCGCCGCTGAAGGACGCCTCGTCGCGGGACAATCAGCTGATCCGGCTGGCCGACGGTGAGCCGATCCGGTTCGGCGCGGACGGGCGTCAGGGGCTGCGGGCCGGCCGGTACGGCGGGCTGGAGGCCGTGAACGTGGCGGACACCGATCCCAATTCGCTGCTCATCCACGACGCCGGCCGGGACGACCCGTCCTACGCGTTCGCGCTGTCCCGGCTCGACGTGGCCGCCGTGTCGCATACTCCGATCGGGGTGTTCCGCCAGGTGGAGCGGCCCAGCTATGACGCGCTCATGGCCCAGCAGATCCGCGAGACGCAGACCAAGCAGGGCGAGGGCGATCTGGCCAGCCTGCTCGCCGGCGGCGACACCTGGACGACCCGCTTAGCCAGGGAACATCCGAGCGCCGCAGCGACGGCGAAGACCAAAGGAGTCTCTCCTTCAGTACCGCCACTCACGGCGGTGAGCAGACTCTCGCCCAGGGTATATCGGCTCATTGATGTGGGTAAATCGCCGCCTCGGAGTCCGGCGGCAGTCGCCGGGCGGGAAACGTGCCCCCCGCCCGGTCGCTATGCCACATCTGCCTCGGTCCAAACGCTGGCCATCACCCGGACAGGCATTATCTGCGGCTCAGCCCTCTACCCCCATCTGCTCAGCCGTCGGCGCGGACTACTCCGACCGGGCAGGACACGCCGGTGCCGCCGGCTCCGCAGTACCCGAACGGGTTCTTGTCCAGGTACTGCTGGTGGTAGCCCTCGGCGAAGTAGAACTCGCCGGCCGGGACAATCTCCGTGCTCACCGGGCCGTAGCCGGCCTCGGCCAGCTTCTTCGCGTACACGGTACGGGACTCCTCCGCAGCGGCCTGCTGCTCCGGCGAGTGGAAGAAGATCGCCGAACGGTACTGGGTGCCGACGTCGTTCCCCTGGCGCATGCCCTGCGTCGGGTTGTGGGACTCCCAGAACACCTTGAGCAGAGCGGCGTAGGAGACCTTGGTGGGGTCATAGACGACCCGGACGGTCTCGGCGTGACCGGTACGGCCCGAGCAGACCTCCTCGTACGTGGGGTTCGGCGTGTAACCGCCCTCGTACCCGACAGAGGTCGACACGACGCCGGCTACCTGCCAGAAGGCCTTCTCCTCGCCCCAGAAACAGCCGAGGGCGAACTCGGCGATCTCGGTCCCCTGCGGATAGGGGGGCGCCAGGGGCGTACCGAGGACGGTGTGCCGCTCCGGCACGGGCATGGTCTTACTGCGTCCCCGTAGCGCCCGGCCGGGCTCCACCATCTGGGCCGCGCGCATTCCAAACAAGCTCATGAAATCCTCCTTGCGTTGCAATGATTACAACGTTGCAGAGGGACGAAAGCTTCCTATCGAGACGGCAGCAGATCACCCGTCAGGGCTGGTCAGCCGGTGCGCTCGACCATGAAGTCACAGAGCTTCTCGAAGGCCGTCCGGGCCGGGCCGACCGGTAGCGCCAGTACGTGCCGCCGGGCGCGGTCCGTCCAGCGGCCCAGGTCGGCGCGGGCCTCTTTCAGGGCCGGATGGGCACGCAGCAACGCAAGTGCTTCGGCGTACGCGGCGTCATCGGTCAGCGGGCCGCGGGCCAGCAGTTCCCGCAGCCGCTCACCGCCCGGCTCGGCGGAGCGCCGCGCGCGCAGAACCGGCAGCGACTGCACGCCCTCGCGCAGGTCGGTGCCCGGGGTCTTCCCGGACTGGCCGGTCTCGCTGCTGATGTCCAGGATGTCGTCGGAGACCTGGAACGCGACCCCGAGGGCGGCGCAGGCCAGCTCAACCTCGCCGGCGACCTGATCCGGCGCTCCGGAGAACATGGCCCCGAACCGCCCGGACGTGGCGATCAGCGAGCCGGTCTTCTCCGTCGCCACCCGCCAGTAGTGGTCGAGCGGATCCTCACCGGGACGCGGGCCGATCGTCTCGGCGACCTGGCCGCCGACCAGGCGGGCGAAGGTCTCGGTCTGAATCCGGATCGCTTCGGCACCCAGATCAGCCAGGATGCGCGAGGCCCGGGCGAACAGGAAGTCGCCGGTCAGGATGGCGACGGTGTTGTCCCAGCGGGAGTTAGCCGACGGATGGCCGCGGCGGATCACCGCCTCGTCCATCACGTCATCGTGGAACAGGGTGGCGAGGTGGGTCAGCTCGATGGCGGCCGCGGCCGGCGCGAGCCGGGGGTCCCGCGGGTCGCCGAACTGCCCGGCGAGCAGCACGAGCATCGCCCGGAAGCGCTTGCCGCCGGCGTCGATCAGGTGCAGGGAGGCCTCGGTGAGCAGCGACTCCTCGGCGCGCGCGGTCTCGCGGATGACGGACTCCACGGCGGCCAGGCCGTCGGCCACATCCGCCTCGACGGCGGTGTCGGGGAAATCCACAGGCAACGCACTGGTCACGCAGGCTCCAAATCCCGGGAAACCCGAGTATGCCCGCTATGGCCGTCTTCGACACACGCGGGGCGGCCGGGGCGGCGCCGTGCCGTGTCAGCGGACGAACAGGTGAGTCGCGGCATTGTTCGCGAGGCTAAGGACCGGTTCCGGAATGATACCCAGGAACAGCGTGACGGCGGCCCCGACCGCCACCGCGGTGCCGGTGAGTACGCTGGGCACGACCACGGCCGGCCCGTCGGGAACGGGGTCGCTGAAGAACATGAGCACGATGATCCGGATGTAGAAGAAGGCCGCGATCGCGCTGCTGAGCACGCCGACGATCACCAGGGGCGTCGCGCCGCCCGCTTCGGCCGCCTGGAAAACGGCAAACTTCGCGGTGAAGCCGCTGGTCAGCGGGATACCGGCGAAGGCCAGCAGGAAGAACGCGAACGTACCGGCCACCAGCGGCGACCGCCTGCCCAGCCCGGCCCAGCGGGACAGGTGCAGTGCCTCGCCGCCGGGGTCCCGGACCAGGGTGATCAGCGCGAACGCGCCGATCGTGCTGAAGCCGTAGGCCACGAGGTAGAACAGGGTGCTGGAGATGCC
>JBEKCN010000025.1:0-11038 GCA_050014855.1 Streptosporangiaceae bacterium
CCGGTCGCCTGCCGTCCGGCCTGGATCACCTTGCGGGCCAGCCCCGCGATGGCCAGCACGTCCTCGTCGGTCTCGGTCGGCAGCCCGCACATGAAGTACAGCTTCACCTGCCGCCAGCCGCTCGAATAGGCGGTGGTGACCGTCCTGATCAGGTCTTCCTCGGTGACCATCTTGTTGATCACCTTGCGCATCCGCTCGGAGCCGCCCTCGGGGGCGAACGTCAGGCCGGACCGGCGGCCGCCCCGGCTGAGCTCGTCGGCCAGCGTCACGTTGAACGCGTCCACGCGGGTCGACGGCAGCGACAGCCCGGTGTTGGTGCCCTCGTAGGCGTCGGCCAGGTCCTTGGCGATCTCGTTGATCTCGCTGTGGTCCGCGCTGGAGAGCGACAGCAGGCCAACCTCGGCGAACCCGCTCGCGGTCACGCCCTTCTCGACCATGGCGCCAATCGTGGTGATGCTCCGCTCCCGGACCGGCCGGGTGATCATGCCGGCCTGGCAGAACCGGCAGCCGCGGGTGCAGCCGCGGAAGATCTCCACGCTGTAACGCTCGTGCACGGTCTCGGCCACCGGGACGATCGGCCGGGTCGGGTACTGCCATTCGTCGAGGTCCATCACCGTGTGCTTGGCCACGACCGGCGGCACGCCGCGCCGGTTCGGCGTCACCCGGTCGATGCGCCCGTCCGGTAGGTAGCCGACGTCATAGAACCGCGGGACGTACAGCCGGCCGGAGCCGGCCAGCGCGGCCAGCAGGCCGTCTCGGCCACCTGGCCGCCCGGCGTCCTTCCAGGCCCGGATCTGGTCCGTGACGGCCAGCACGGCCTCTTCGCCGTCGCCGAGAACCACGCCGTCCAGGAAGTCGGCGACCGGCTCGGGATTGAAGGCGGCGTGGCCGCCCGCGATTACGAGCGGGTACCAGGTGCCGCCCGCGGGGTCGCGGTCCGCGCTGTGCAGCGGAATGCCGGCCAGATCGAGGGCGGTGAGCAGGTTGGTGTAGCCGAGCTCGGTGGAAAAGCTCACGCCGAGCACGTCGAAGGCGCCCACCGGCCGGTGGGCGTCCACGGTGAACTGGGGCAGGCCGTGCTCCCGCATCAGGGCCTCGAGGTCGGGCCAGACGCTGTAGCTGCGCTCGGCCAGCACACCGTCCCGCTCGTTGAGAACCTCGTACAGGATCTGCACGCCCTGGTTGGGCAGTCCCACCTCGTAGGCGTCCGGGTAGAGCAGCGCCCAGCGCACGTCCGTGGCGTCCCAGTCCTTAACGACCGAGTTCACCTCGCCGCCGACGTAGGCGATCGGCTTCCGGACGCGCGGGAGCAGCGGCTCAAGGCGCGGGAAAACCGACTCCACTGGCATTGCACCAGCCTACCCACGGCGAGCAACCGCTCCGACAGTGCTAGCCCCGGGGGGCAGTGCTAGCCCGGGGGGCGACCCCCCGGAACCCCCCGCGACGCCCCGATGGCGGTCCTCGCCGACAACACCGCCACTCACCGGGCCTGAAGGCCCGGTTCGCTGGGCGGCCGGGCCTGCGGCCCGCCGGTCCGTAGCCCGCGACGTACTTCGCCGACAACACCGCCACTGCTATCGGCGAGAACCACTGCGGGTCACGGCGAGACGCTCGTGACCGGCCCAGCGAGTCCGGGCCGAAGGTCCGGGTGAGTGGCCGGTGCTGTCGGCGAGAAGCACAATCGGATTACGGCGAGGCGCCCGTTACCGGCCCAGCGAGCCGGGCCTTGTGCCCGGCGAGTGGCCGGTGTGTCGGCGAGGTACCACCGCGCGGGCGCGGAGCGCAGCGGGGGGTTCCGGGGGGGGCGCCCCCCCGGGCCAGCACAGCGCAGCGGGGGTTCCAGGGGGGTCGCCCCCCCAGGCAAGCACAGCTACTCGAAGACCTGGCGTTTGCGGTGCACGGACAGCAGCAGGCCGATGGCGATCATGTCGGCGAGGATGGCGGAGCCGCCGTAGGAGATGAAGGGCAGCGGGAGGCCGGTGATGGGCATGATGCCGACGGTCATGCCGATGTTGACGAACGACTGGAAAAGGAACCAGATCGCGATGCCCGCAGCCACCAGCATGCCGAACTGGTCGTCGGCGCGGGTGGCGATGCGCAGCGCGCGGAAGATCACCACGCCGAGCAGGGCGACGATCACGACTGCGCCGACGAAGCCCAGCTCCTGGCCGGCCACGGTGAAGATGAAGTCGGTGCTCTGGGCCGGCACGTAGCTGCCGGATACCGACTGACCGTGGAACAGGCCCTCGCCGAACATGCCGCCGGAGCCGATCGCGATCTTGGCCTGGATCTCGTTGTAGCCCGACCCGGCCGAATTCGACGACGGGTGCAGGAACGCGGTCAGCCGGGTGAGCTGGTACCCCTTGAGCAGGTGCATGCTGAGCACGGCGGTCACGCCGATGGCGGCGGCCGTGGCCAGGGCAATGACCCAGCGCAGCCGGATACCGGACAGCAGGATCAGTCCGGCCAGCTCGACCACGAGGACCAGGGAGATGCCGAGCGCCGGTTCGATAACCACCAGGCCGATAAGCGGCAGCCCGCACGCGATGACGATCCCCACGTCACGCAGGCTGGGGTCCGACCGCCCGGTGGCCGGGTCACGCGCTCCCTCGCGCAGCTCGCTGAACAGCATCGCCGTCATCAGGATGAGCGCGATCTTGGCGTACTCCGAGGGCTCGATCTGGAACCCGGCCGGCAGGTCGATCCAGCCTTTGGCGCCGTTGACGGTAGACCCGAGCGGGGTGAGGACCACCAGCAGCCCCAGTACGGCCACCCCGTAGATGACCGGCGCGAAGACACGGAGCTGGCGGTAATCGACCAGGCTGACGAGGACCATAAGGACCAGCCCGAGCACGACGAAGACCGCCTGCTTGTCCAGGTAGGTCCGGGTGTTGGCCCCTTCCTGCGCCAGCGTCGGCTCGGTGGCCGACCAGACCAGGACGATCCCCACCGCGCACAGCGCGAGCACGGCGGCGATAAGCGCCCAGTCCAGGTGCCGCAGGAAGGAGCCCTGCGACGCCACCCGGCTGAACACAGATCGCCGCTTGGGTGTGAACGCGCCGACCCGGGGGCCGCGCGGCGCGACCCCGAGCCGGCCGTAGCCGGTACTGGGACGTCCCAGGCTCATCCGCTGTATCCCTTCGGCGGGGCAATCTGCCCGGTGGCGGAGATCTGCGGGAGCGACGACGGCACCTGGCCGCCGGTCACCGCGGCCTTGTGCCCCTCTAGGCCGTAGATGCCGTCCCAGATCTGGCGCACCGCGGGCGCGGAGGCGTCGGCGCCGTAACCGGAGTCGGGGATCATGACCACGACGACGTACTTCGGGTCGCTGCACGGCGCGAACGAGGCGAACACCGAGGTGGCGACCTTCCCCATGACCTGCGCGGTCCCGGTTTTACCGGCCACGCAGACCTTGTTCAGCGGGAAGCCGGAGAAGGCGCCGGCCGCGGTGCCCTGCGTCACGACGCCCGCCAGCGCGTTCCTGATGTAGGCGAGCGTGTTTGCCGACACCGGCAGGTGGCCCGCGACCGGCGGGATGACCTTCTGCACACTCTGGCCGGACGGGCTGACCAGCGCCTCGCCGATCCGGGGCTGATACAGCGTGCCGCCGTTGGCCAGCGCCGCGTAGGCGTTCGCCAGCTGCAGCGGGGTGACCAGGTCGTAGCCCTGGCCGATCGCGGCGATCGCGGCCTGGCCCGGCTCCCAGACGTTGCCGTCCTGGCAGTCCTGGTACTCGATCTGCTGCACGTAGGAGCCGTCGGCCTGGCCGTTCTTGCACCAGTCCTGACCCTGATACGCGTTGTCTTTCCAGTAGTAGTAGAGCCAGTCCCGGGTCGGGACGGTGCCGGTGGACTCCTCGGGCAGGTCGATACCCGTGGGCTTACCGAAGCCCCAGTCCAGGGCCATCTGCTGCATCTTCTGCACGGGGGCCTTCGGGCTGGTCACGACGTTGGCGCCAGGATCGTCACGCTGCCACATCTCGTAGCCGAGGTTGTAGTACACGGTGTCGCAGGACTGGATGAGCGCCTCGGAGAGCGTCATCGCGCCCTGGTTTGACTCCCCGTCGTTGACGTAGCTGTGGCCGCCGATGCTCACCGACGCCGGGCAGTCGTACAGGCCGTCGAGGGGGAATCCGTCGGCCACGGCCGCAGCGGTGGAGGTCACCTTCCAGGTGGAGCCGGGTGCGTACTGGCCCTGGGTGGTCCAGTTCACGGCGGGCGCCCCATCCTGCGCGCCGAACAGCGCGCTGAATTCCGACTGCGAGATGCCGTTGGTCCACACGTTGGGGTTGTAGTCGGGGTAGCTGGCCATGGCCACGACCCGGCCGGTGGTGGTCATGACCACGGCTGCGCCCTGGTTGGCGTCGTTGCCGGACGCCCGGGCCTTGGCGATCGCGTTGTCCACCGCATTCTGCGCGTCAACCTGGACTTCGGAGTTGAGGCTGGTCACCAGGTCGTCACCGGACTGGGCCGCCGTCCCGCCCACCGTTCCGGTGACGTCCCCGGCCGCGTTGACCGACACCGTGTTGGTGCCGGTCTTGCCGGCCAGCGCGTTGTTGTACTGCTCCTCCAGCCCGCTCTGCCCGACCAGGTCGGCACTGGAGTAGCCGACCTGCGAGGGCAGGTGGTCCGCCTTCAGCTGCTGGGTGGTGGCGGGCTGCAGGTACCCGAGCACCTGGGCCGGGTCGGCGCCGTCTGGGGAGGGGTACTTGACGACGCCCTCGGTTTGCGCCGTGACCCCGGGAAACTTGCTCTGCTCCTCCATGATCTGCAGCGCGACCTGGTCGGGCACGTTCTGGTCCACCGGAATCGGCTGGTACGGGGAGCCCGCCCAGCACGGCTGCTTGACCTTGGGGCCGCACAACCGCACCTTGTTCTGCAGGAGCTGGTAGGACATGCCCAGCATGGGCGCCAGGGCGCGCAGCACGGAGGTGCCGCCGTCCGGCCGCTGGGACAGCGTCATCATGTCGACGGAGACCACCAGCGAGGTGCGGTTCGTCACCAGGGCGTTGCCGACGTCGTCCAGGATCTGGCCGCGCACGGCCGGGACGACGATGTTCCGGGTCTGGTTGGACGACGCCAGCTTCACGTAGCTGGTGCCGTTCATCACCTGGATGTACCAGAGCCGGCCGCCCAGGGTGATCAGCAGCGAGGCCACCACCACGTACAGCACCACCATGCGCCGCCGGGACGCCGAAATCACCGATACCCTCCCCTGCCCCTGTACCTATCTCCCCTGTTCCGGTGCGGCAGCAGCCGCCGCAGGCGGGCGCTCAGCGTGCCGCGGCGCATGCTCAGCCGTGGTGCCGGGCGGCGCCCGAACGAGCCCTGGCCGAGCGAGCTCCCGCCGAGGGACGAACGTCTGCCGAACGAACGGCGGCGGCCGAAGGTGCCCCGCCCGGGGACGCGCACGGAGCTGCCCGCCCCGAGCGGACTGCCGGGCAGGCCGCGACGGCTGAAGGTCTTGGGGCTGGCGAAGGTGCGGCGCCGTGGCGTGGCGCGGCTCAGCGCGCCCCCGGTGCCGACCGTGCCGGTGATGCTGCGCCGCCGGAACCGGGGGGCCGCGGCCCAGGCCGCGCCGGCGCCCCGGGCCGCCACGCCATCGCGCCGCCCGCCGCCGAAGTGCACCTTCGGCGTCTTCGGCCTGGCGGCCCGGGCTGGCCCGGCCGTCTTGCCCGCGCCGTTGCCGAAGTGCATCTTCGCCGTCTTCGGCCTGGCCGACCGGGCTGGCCCGGCCGTCTTGCCCGCGCCGCTGCCGAAGTGCATCTTCACCGTCTTCGGCGTCTTCGGCCTGGCCGCCCGGGCCGCCCCGGCCGTCTGGCCCGCGCCGCCGCCGAAGTGCATCTTCACCGTCTTCGGCGTCTTCGGCCTGGCAGCCCGGGCCGCCCCGGCCGTCTGGCCCGCGCCGCTGAAGTTGAGCTTCAGTTCCTGCTGGTTGGAACGCCAGGCCGGGGGACGGACGGCGGAGCCGCCGCCGCGCCGGTCACCGAGGTTCAGCTTGGGCGTCCCCGAGGAGCTGGCCTGGCGGACCGCCCCAGCCGCGACTGGCTGGGCCACGTTTACGGGCCAGGCGGCCGACACACCCGCGGCGGCCGCGCTGTCCTCGGCCGCGGACCGGCCGGTCCAGCCGTTGAGCCGGACCACGGCGTACAGCACGAACGGGCTCAGGATCACGTCGTAGATCAGCGACGGCGGCAGCACATGCCGCACCGCGGCCCAGGTGACCTCCGGGTCGCTCAGCATGACGCCGAGCACGGCGTGCAGCGCCGCGCCGACGGCGGCGGCCGCCGCGGAGATGGCCACGTACAGGCTGGGCGAGGCGTCACCGAGCTCGGCCAGCCGACCGCAGCCGTAACCGACCAGGCAGAACACCAGCGCGTACTGCCCGATCGTATGACTCGCGGGCGGCGCGATGTCCAGCGCCAGCCCGGCCAGGAACCCGGTCAGCAGGCCGGCCAGCGGGCCGCCGGTCAGCGACAGGGCCACCACGGCGAGCAGCACGAGGTCTGGTCCCGCCCCGCCGGGCAGGGCGAGCCGGTTGATGATGGTGAGCTGGGCGAGCAGCGCCACCGCGATGACTGCGCAGGAAATCAGGAACCGGCGCATGTCACCCGCCCGGCACGGGCGACGACGGCGCGCCAGAGGACGGCACGGCGGAGGACGGCGTGACCGTCACCGTGACGGTGGGGGCGGGCTTCGGGGCGGCGGGCAGCACCGAGTCGTGTGGGTCCCGGGCGGGGGCGGCGATCACCACTCCGACGACACCGAGCGAGGTGAAGTTCACGTACGCCTTGACCAGCGCCGTCTGGGTGAGCGAGCCTGCGTTGCCCTGCACCTGGCTGACCTGGCCGATCGGCACCCCGGGCACGTACGGCTGGTCCTGTACCGAGCCAAAGGTGACCAGCGGCTCGCCGACATGCAGCGCCGCGTTCGCGTCGAAGAGCCGGAGCCGGAGCCAGTACGGCCCGGACAGCGACTCGCCGGTCCCGCTGACGGAGCCGATCTGGTCGGTGCCCGCCATCCGGGCGCCCACCACCGCGGACGCATCCGTGGCCAGGAGCACGGTGGAGGTGTCCCGGCTGACCTGGGTCACGGTCCCGACCAGGCCGTCGCCGGTGAGCACCGTCTCCTGGGCGTGCACGCCGTCCTGGGTGCCCACGTCCAGGGTGACCGAGTTCGCGTAGTCCTGCCCCGCCGCGATGACGCTGGCCGCGACGATCTTGTAGCCACCGCGCCCGGCCAGCTGCAGCAGCGACGAAAGCTGGGCCTCATCGGCCCGGCTGAGCTGCTCGGCGCTCAGCTCGGCCCGCAGCCGGGCGTTGGCCGCCTGCAGGGCCGCGATCTTGCTGTCGGCCGACGGGCCGCCGGTGACCCAGTCGAAGAGCGAGGAGACCGGGCTGGTGACATCGCTGGTGACCCGCTCGGCGGGCCCGAAAATGCTGGCGCCGACGTGCCGGAGCGGGGACGAGCCGCCGTCCCGGAAGTCCACGGTGATGAGCGCCACCGCGGCGATCAGCGCAGCAGCGAGCACCAGGCGCACTCGCCGGCTGTCGTGCAAAGCGACTCCTCGTAGGGCGCCGCTACGCGGCGGTCCCTTGAATCAGCGGCGGGTCTCGGGCACCAGGACCTGGCGCAGCGTATCGAAGTCCTCGACGCACCTCCCGGTCCCGAGAACCACCGAGTCCAGCGGGTTGTCGGCCACATGGACGGGCATGCCCGTCTCCTCGCGGATCCGCTGATCGAGCCCGCGCAGCAGGGCCCCGCCGCCGGTCAGGGCGATGCCCCGGTCCATCACGTCACCCGCAAGCTCGGGCGGGCACTTGTCCAGCGTCGTCTTCACCGCGTCGATGACCAGGTTAAGCGGTTCCTCGATGGCCCGCCGGACCTCCGATGCGGAAATCACGATCGTCTTCGGCAGGCCGCTGACGAGGTCCCGGCCGCGGATCTCGGCGTGCGGCTCGTCGGCGCCGGGAAAGGCCGACCCGAGCGCCATCTTGATTTCCTCGGCGGTGCGCTCGCCGAGCATCAGCGAGTACTCCTTCTTGCCGAAGCTGATGATCGCCTCGTCCAGCTCGTCCCCGCCAATGCGGATGGACTGCGAGGTGACGATGCCGCCGAGGGAGATCACCGCGACCTCGGTCGTCCCGCCGCCGATGTCCACCACCATGTTGCCGGTCGGCTCGTTGACGGGGAGCCCGGCGCCGATCGCCGCCGCCATCGGCTCCTCGATGATGTAGACGCGGCGCGCGCCGGCCTGGTGACCGGCCTCCTTGACCGCGCTCTGCTCCACCCCCGTGATGCCGCTGGGTACGGCCACCACGATCCGCGGCTTGGCCATGTGCCGGCGTCGGTGCACCTTCTGGATGAAGTAGCGGAGCATGCGCTCGGTGACGTCGAAGTCGGCGATGACGCCGTCCTTGAGCGGCCGGATGGCGACGATGTTGCCCGGGGTCCGGCCGATCATCCGTTTGGCCTCGATGCCGACCGCGACGATCTGCCCGGTGTTCGTATTGAGCGCAACCACGGAGGGCTCGTTGAGCACGATGCCCCGCCCGCGCACATACACCAGCGTGTTGGCCGTGCCGAGATCGACCGCCATATCGCGGCCGAGGAACGCCATCGCGTTGCTCATGGGGGACGGCAACCTTCCGGATCGGGCGCTTCGGAGCCTCGTGGGCCGGGTGAAGCAATTTGTGAACAAATTCCTAAAGTCACGCCGCCCGGGGCGCGTGCTGGCAGAAGGTGCTTAAGAGAGCTCGGGGAAGAAGATCTTTATTTCCCGCTCGGCCGACTCAGCCGAATCGGAACCGTGCACGACGTTCTCCCCGATCTCTAGCGCATGGTCCCCGCGGATGGTGCCCGGAGTGGCCTGCACCGGGTCGGTCGCCCCGGCCAGTCCGCGGAAGGCCGCCACGGCCCGGGGCCCCTCCGCCACCAGGGCCACGAGCGGCCCGGAGGTGATGAAATCGACCACCGGCTCAAAGAACGACTTGCCCGCGTGCTCGGCATAGTGAGTGTTCGCCGTCTCCTGGTCCAGCGTCCTCAGCTCCATCGCGACGATGCTCAGGCCCTTACGCTCGATCCGGGAGATGACCGCTCCGATGAGGCCACGGCGGACGCCATCGGGCTTGATGAGGACAAGAGTACGTTCCGGCAACGCCGCTCCTTCTCGCAGGGCAACTGGCTGGTTGTCGCGAGCAGATCGAGGAGATAACCCGCGGCTCGAAGCTTACCCGGGCGAGCGGCCCGGGGCACCGCCCCGGCACGCCGACTAGCGATTAATATCGCCGTCGGCACGATCGCCGCCGGCCCGGCGCCCGCGAGTTCCCACAGGCCAGCGGCACCCGTCAGGGCGTGACGGGCGCCGTGCTTGCCGGCCGGGCCTTCCGGGTCCGTTCGTTACCGGCCGCTCACCTATGGTTACTTTAGCCGAGGGCTCCTCGGCTAGCCAGTACCGGGCAGCTCGATCCGGTTCGCCATCCAGATTCCGCCGAACCAGAAGCCGGCGAAGATCACGCCGAGGACGTACAGCACGGGTACCTCGACGCCGGCGACGATGATCAGAACCTGCAGGATGCTGCCGGCGATCAGGGCCCACCGGCCCCGGCCGACCAGCCCCGCGAGGATGACCGCGGCCAGGGCCAGGCCGCCGCCGACGCCGCCGGCGACCCCGTGCCGCAGGTGCTCGATCGTGATGGCCACCGGCACGGCCAGGATCAGCACGATGGCCTCGAACACCAGGACGGTGGCGCACAGCCGCCGCAGGATCGGCCTTCGGGGTGGGCTGGTCACGAGAGATCGGCCGCCGTGAACGAGTGCCGGCCGGCGGCGGGGCCCGGCGCCGGCGCGTCGCTGGTCCCGGCCTCCGGGCGGAGCAGCTGCCGGGCGTCCCCCGCCGTGATGACCGACCCGGTGACGAGCACTCCCCCGCCGCCGGGCAGGTCAGCGTCGGGCGTCTCGTCGGCCAGGCCGACGGCCATCTCGATAGCGTCGTCCATCCGCGCCGCGACCTGGACACGGTCGGCCCCGAAGACGTCCCGGGCCAGCTCGGCGAGCTCCTCGGCCGGCATCGAGCGGTCGGACGAGTTGCGCGTGACCACCAGGTCGGACAGCACCGGCTCGAGCTCGTCGAGGATCCCGGCCACGTCCTTGTCCGCGCTGACCGCCAGCACGCCGACGAGCCGGCTGAAGCTGAACCCTTCGGTCACCGCGGCCGCGGTGGCCGCCATGCCCGCCGGGTTGTGCGCCGCGTCGACGATCACGGTGGGGCTGCGGCGCAGCACCTCGAGCCGTCCCGGGGAGCGCAGGCCGGCGAACGCCCGCCGGACCAGCTCCGCATCCAGCGGACCGCGGCCGTCCGGCCCGCTGGGGCCATCCTCCGCGGCGCCGCCGAATCCCTCAGCCGCGGCCAGCGCGCAGGCGGCGTTGCCCGCCTGGTGCAAGCCGAACAGCGGCAGGAAGACCTCGGCGTAGGTGCCGTTCAGCCCGCGCAGCGTGAGCAGCTGGCCGCCAAGCGCGATCTCCCGCTCCAGGACGCCAAACTCGATGCCCTCCCGGGCCACGGTCGCGCCGACCTCCGAAACCCGGCGCAGCAGCACCTCGGCCGCGGGCAGCGACTGCTGGGCCAGCACCGCGAGCGCGCCCGGCTTGATGATCCCGGCCTTCTCCGCGGCGATCTCCTCGACCGTGTCGCCCAGATACTGGGTGTGGTCGATGGCGACCGGACCGACCACGGCGACCATGCCGTCCGCGACGTTGGTCGCGTCCCAGGTGCCCCCGAGCCCGACCTCCACCACCGCCACGTCGACGGGCGCGTCGGCGAAAGCCGCGAAGGCCATCCCGGTCAGCACCTCGAAGAACGACAGCGGGACGCCGTGGCGCTCGTCGGTGAGCTGGAGGTACGGCTGGATCTCTTGGTACAGGGCGACGAAGCGCTCCGGGTCCAGCGGCTGGCCGTCGATGCAGATCCGCTCCCGCATCGAGGTCAGGTGCGGGCTGGTGAACCGGCCGGTGCGCAGGCCCCGCTCCCGCAGCAGCGC
>JBEKCN010000026.1:0-10929 GCA_050014855.1 Streptosporangiaceae bacterium
GGCTGGCTGCGATATGGGACCGGGAGGACCGCCAGGGAGCGGGCGACGGGGCCGTCCCCGTCGGTCGCAACCCGAGCACAGACAGCGCATCCCCGCCCGCTCCGCTACCCTCCGCACCGTGCGACCCGCCGCCGTTGCCGCCGCCGTTGCCGTCCGCGGCATGTGAGCCGTCCGCGAACGCGCTCAGCGCCCCGAACGGGCCAGCCGCCGCCTCCAGGCTGATCGATCCCTCGTCGGCCGGGAGGACGCCGCCGGACGGTACCCGGCTGCCGTAGACCGCCGCGTCCCGGAGGCCGATGATCCGCGCGGTGAGGAGATACCCGGTGGCAAGTACGCCCCAGCCGATCAGCGCGAGGAATGCCACCCGCGGGCCCCAGATCCCGCCGGTCACGATCAGCAGGACGACCCGTTCCCCTGCGGGCAGCAGCAGGGCCCGTTCAATCCGCCGCCGCCGGGCCGAGCGCGCGAGGCGGGTCCGGCCACCGAACTCTTCGGCCGCCCGCTCGTAGCAAAGACCGGCCATCTGGCGGACGGCCAGTACAGCCAGGGCGGTCACGGCCAGGCGCCAGACGCCGCCGGAACCGCTGCCGATCCCCGATACGGTGAAGCCGACCCGCAGGCCGGCACCGCCCGGGCCGGCACCGCCCGGGCCGGCGCTCCCCGGGCCGGCGCTGCCCAGGCCGGCGCTGGCTGCCAGGCCCGCGTAGACGGCACACTCGGTGATCGCCCACCCGGCGGCCGACAGCCAGTCCGCGGCGGGCTGGATGACGCTGGTCCGCGACGCGGGCCGACCGCCGAGGCCGCTGAGGGCGCCGATCGCCTCCAGCACGGGCCCCGGCGCCGCGGCCAGCGCCCGGCCGGCGCGGCTGGTGACGAAGGCTGCGAGCAAGGTCACCGCGCCAAACGCCTTCGCGGTGGCGCTGGGCTCGGTGAACCAGATGGCCGAGACGAGCCCGAGGCCGAGACTGATCCCCATCAGCGCGGCCGGTGCGAGCGCCCGCTCCGACGCCCACCGCGCCACATCCCGCGCGATCGGATCCACGAAGAGCTCCGCAACAAGGCCGTCTTCGTCCCGGTCGGCATCGCCGTCCGGCCTGGCCTCGACGAACCAGACGGTGACACCGCGCCGCACCAGCTCCCCCATCAGGGCGCTGACGTGATCTGGCGTTTGCGGCCCGGACGCGAGGTACTCCGCCGCCTCGGCCAGCGACCGCAGGTCCGACGGGCCGACGAGGATGGCCCGGCAATCACCGCGGGCCTCGGCGTAGCCCGCCGTGCCCTCCGCATCCAGCAGCCGGGCCAGCGCCTGCCTGGGCACGGAGAGATCGCCGCCGCAGATCAGCATCCGCTCGCTGGTGGCCCGGGCCGACGCCGCGATGCTCAGCAGGATGCTGTTGGAGCCGGCGTCGTCGGTCGCGTCGACCCGCTGCACGCCGAGTGACGTCAGCTGGCCGCGTAGCCCAGCCGCCGGCTCGGCTGCCAGGACCAGCGCAACGGTCATCTGCCGTCCTTTCAACGGCCGCCGCCCCGAGCCTCCCACCGGCCGGCCGCCCACAGTGTGCTCCGGGCCCTGAACTACAGAAGGTACTGCTCAGGCCAAAAGCCAGTGCAAGTACGCAGGCTCACAGCGTTCCCCTAAAGGGTACCGAGCTAACCTGGTCAAACTTGGGATGGACACACGTGGTGGCTGGGGTTTCACGCTACCGGTACACCCGGCCGGACGGCCCGGTGTGCCCGGTCTGGCCCGCCGGGGGCATCCAGTAGAGTCCGGCTCATGCGGATGGTCGCGGTCGTGCTGGCGGGCGGGTCCGGCCAGCGGTTTGGCGCCGACGTGCCGAAACAGCTGCTGAGACTGGGCGGGAAGACGCTGATCGAGCACTGCGTGGCTGCCTTCGACGAGGCGCCCGGGGTCGACGAGGTGCTGGTGGTGATGCCACCCGGCCGCATAGACGAGGCGGCCAAACTGCTGGACGGCGGGGACTACGGCAAGCTGACCGCGATCGTCGAGGGAGGCACCACGCGCCCCGGCTCAACCCGCCGGGCCATCAGCGCCGTCAGGGCCCGTATCTCCGCGATGGGTATCAGCGACTGCGGCATCCTGCTGCACGACGCGGCCCGGCCACTGGTCGGCCAGCGGACCATCGCCGACTGCGTTGCGGCGCTGGGCGGGGCGGATGCGATCGGGGTCGCCGTGCCGACCTCGGACACGATTGTCGTGGTGAACGACGGCGTCATGACCCAGATACCGCGCCGGGACACACTGCTCCGGTGCCAGACCCCGCAGGCCTTCCGGCTCTCGGTGATCGCCCGGGCGCACGAGCGGGCCCTGGCCGACCCGGACTTCACCCCGACCGACGACTGCGGCGTCGTGCTGCGCTACCTGCCGGACGTGCCCGTGCACGTGGTGGCGGGCAGCGAAGACAACCTGAAGATCACCTATCCACGCGACCTGGCCATCGCCGAGACCCTGCTGCAGGACCAGGACGGCGGCATCAGTTCCTGATCGCCTGCTTGACCAGGGTCCGGCCGAAGTCCCACATGAGCCCGCTGCCCTTGCTGGCGTCGTCCATGACCTCGGCGAACGACTCTGTGAACAGCTTGACCTCAGTGTCGCTGATCATCAGCGGCGGGATGAGCTTGATGACCTCCATATGGTCGCCGGAGACCTGGGTCAGGATGCGGTGCCGCTGGAACAGCGAGACCACGACCATCTGCGCGAACAGGCCGACGCGGGCCTTCTGCAGCATGCCCCAGCCCGCCTTCGCCTTGAGCCCGGACGGCCGTCCGAACTCGATGCCGATGATCAGGCCCTTGCCCCGCACGTCCTTGATCAGGTCGTACTTTGCCTGCAGCTCCCTGAGAGCCTGCATCAGCTCCTCGCCGCGCCGGGCGGCGTTCTCCACCAGGCCCTCGTCGTCGATAACGGCGAGCGCGGCCAGCCCCGCGGCCATGGCCAGCGGGCCGCCCTTGAAGGTGGTGGAGTGAACCATGAGCTTGTCCATGGAGGAGTAAACCGACGAGTAGATCTTGTCGGTGGTCAGCATCGCGCCCACCGGCACGTAGCCGCCGGACAGCGCCTTGGCTACGGTCACGATGTCCGGCCGCACGTCGCCGTCGTACTCATAGGAGAAGAAGCGACCGGTGCGGCCCAGGCCGACCTGGACCTCGTCGCAGATCAGCAGCGCACCGTGCTTATGCAGCAGCGCCTTGGCATCGGGCAGGAACCCGGGCGGCGTCATCATCACGCCGTGCCCTTGGACCGGCTCGATGATCAGCGCGGCGACGTCCCCCTTGCGCAGCTCGGCCTCGAGCGCGCCAAGGTCGCCGAGCGGGATCTGGGTGCCGGGCAACAGTGGGCCGAAGCCCTCCTTGAACTCCTCCGCGCCGTTGACCGACAGCGACCCGGCGGTCAGCCCGTGGAAGCCATGCCGGGCATAGACGATGCGGCCCTTGCCGGTGGCGTGGCGGGCGAACTTGAGCGCCGACTCGACCGCTTCGGTGCCGCTGCTGCAGAAGAACACCCGCTCGAGCCCGGGCGCCTTGGCCAGCAGCCGCTGCGCGAGCAGGCCCTGGATCGGCTGGCAGTCGAACTGCGTCCAGGCCGCGAAGTCCATCTCGAGCGCGTCAGCCAGCGCCTTCTTGATCACCGGGTGAGAACGGCCTGCCGCGAACACCCCGAACCCCGACAGGAAATCCGCGTAAGCGTTGCCCTCGGCGTCGTAGAGGTACGCGCCCTCGCCGCGCACGTAATCCTTGTCGAAGCCGATGGTGTGCAGCGTCCGCGGCAGCTGCGGGTTGAGGTAGCGAGCGGTGAGCTCGTAGCCCTCCCCGGCGCGGCTGGTCAGCAGGCTGGGCAGATCAAAGGTCATGTTCTATTCTCTCCCGCCCCGGCGGATGACCGGGCGGCATCCCCGCTCAACACGCGCCACCGATAGCTCGTGATCCGGTAACGGCCCCGTCGCCGTGCTGGCTGACAGGCCGGTCCCGCTGGTCAGTGCGGGACCGACCGGCTTACTGACTGACCGACCGAGACGCCGCGGGTTCAGGTGCACCTGAATGGCCCCTGGTGCTGCCGCTCCGCCTGCGCAGGAGCGTGCGCCGGCTGGTCAGGAAGCCGGCTCCCCAGCACAAGTGCATGGTAGCCAGGGCGACCGGTGCCCGGGCCCGCACACCGGGGGTCAGGCCGCGGCCGAAGACGACGGCGACGGCGGTGATCCCAGCCAGGTAGGTGACGGGGATGATCAGGCCCAGCGCCAGCCAGCCCACCGCGGCTGGCGCGCCGGCGGCCAGGGCGGCCAGGCCCGCGATCCCCACGGCGGTGCCGGCGATGATCAGCGAGACGGCGGCCGGCGGGGCCAGGTAGCGCAGGTTGATCGTGCCGGCGTGCTGCCGGGCCACGACACGGCGCCACCGGCCGTAGTGGAAGTACTGTGCCCCCAGTGCCCGTGGGTTGGAGCGCGGCCGGTAGGTGACCCGCAGCTCCGGCTCGAACCAGATGAGCCCTCCGGACAGCCGGATCCGGTGGTTGAGCTCCCAGTCCTCGGCCCGCAGATAGTGCTCGTCGTAGCCGCCGGCCTTGTCGATGGCGTCCCGGCGGTACACGCCGAGGTAGACGCTGTCGACGGGGCCAGCCTGCCCGCCGGTGTGGAAGCTCGCACCGCCGACCCCGGCCTTCGAGGTCATGGCCCAGGCCACGGCCTGCTCGAACGGGGTGACGCCCTCAGCGGCCATCACGCCGCCGACATCGGCGGCCCCGGTTTCCTGGAGCGTCCGGACCGCGGTGCGCAGATAGCCGGGCGGCAGCATGGCGTGGCCGTCGACCCGGGTGATGACCCCGAACCGGGCCGCCTCGATCGCGGCGTTCACTCCGGAGGGGATCCGGCCGGTCGGATTCGGGACCACCGTGATGTGCGAGTTGTCCGCGGCGAGCTGCTCGGCGATGGCCAGGGTGCGGTCCCGCGACGGCCCGACCGCCAGCACCAGCTCGATCTCGCCGGGATAGTCCTGCTGCAGGATGTGCCGCACCGCCTCGGCCAGGTGCCGGGCCTCGTTGCGGACAGGCATGACGACGGACACCGGCGGCCAGCCGGCGTCTGGTGACGGTACGTCTGCCGGGACGCGTGATGTGTGCACCATGACGAGCGTCACGCTACTGCACGCGACGGCATTTACGCCGCACAGATCCACGATCACCGCCTTACAGGCTGGGGATCCTCAGGGTAACGAGAAGGCGGCCCACCGCCCAGCCGGGCGCGCGGGCCGCCTTCCGGTGGGCGGTTACTGCGCTGGGTCTACTGGCCCGTCTCCGCTACTGGCCCGTGTCCTCCAGCCCGGAGTCCTCGAGCATCTCGGTGACGAGCGCGGCGATCTGCGAGCGCTCGGAACGCACCAGGGTCACGTGCGCGAACAGCGGGTGCCCCTTGAGCCTCTCGATAACCGCGACCACGCCGTCGTGCCGGCCGACCCGCAGGTTGTCGCGCTGCGCGATGTCGTGGGTGAGCACGACCCGGGAACCGGAGCCGATCCGGGACAGGACGGTGAGCAGGACGCCCCGTTCCAGCGACTGTGCCTCATCCACGATCACGAACGCGTCATGCAGGGAACGGCCACGGATGTGGGTGAGCGGGAGCACCTCGATCATGTCCCGGGCGAGGACCTCATTGATGACGTCCTGCGTGGTGACCGCGGACAGTGTGTCGAACACCGCCTGCGCCCACGGGTTCATCTTGTCCGCCTCGGAGCCGGGCAGGTACCCGAGCTCCTGGCCGCCGACCGCATACAGCGGCCGGAAGACGATCACCTTGCGGTGCTGGCGGCGTTCCATGACGGCCTCGAGGCCGGCGCACAGCGCCAGTGCGGACTTGCCGGTCCCGGCCCGGCCGCCGAGCGAAACAATGCCGACCTCCTGGTCGAGCAGCAGGTCCAGCGCCACCCGCTGCTCGGCGCTGCGGCCGCGGAGCCCGAAGACCTCCCGGTCGCCGCGCACCAACTGGACCGACTTGTCCGCCCTGATGCGGGCGAGCGCGCTGCATCCCTCGGATACCAGGACCAGGCCGGTGTGGCAGGGCAGGTCGCGGGCGGCTTCGCAGTCGAGGGTGCCGCGGGAATACAGTTCTTCGACGTCGGAGCGCGGGACGACCAGCTCCTTCATGCCCATCCAGCCCGAGTCGGCCGGAAGTCCGGCCCGGTACTCCTGGGCGGGCAGGCCCACGGAGGCGGCCTTGACCCGCAGCGGGAGATCCTTGCTGACCAGGACCACATCGTGTCCCTCAGCCGCGAGATTGGCCGCGACGGAAAGGATACGAGTGTCGTTGTCCGCCAGCCGGAACCCGGCCGGCAAGACCCCGGAGTCGGTGTGATTCAGTTCCACTTTGACCGTGCCGCCCAGTTCGTTGACGGGCAGCTCGGCGTCCAGCCTGCCGTGCTCTATGCGGAGGTCGTCCAGGAAGCGGAGCGCCTGACGGGCGAAGTATCCCAGCTCAGGGTGATGACGCTTGGCCTCCAGCTCGGTGATGACGACAACCGGCAGGACCACCAGATGCTCGTCGAACCGGGTGAATGCGGCCGGATCGGAGAGCAGGACACTGGTGTCGAGCACGTAGGTACGGACCTTGCTGCGGGACCGCTCAGCGGCCGAGCCGGCGCGGCGCCGGGGCTTGCTGCCCGGTGCGGACGCTGACTGGCTGCTGTCTTCCTGCGGACCGCGGCGAATCGAGGAACTGGCCACGCGATCTCCCCTGGATGCCTGGAGCGGCACCCTGCTAGGAGCCTGTGCCCGATGAGGCTTGCGTTACTCGGACCCGTGCGGTGACCATCACCGCCGCGGCCGGCATAGACCCGTCTGGGTCCGGAGAGCCCGCAGGCCCACCGCCAGCCGCCTGGCGAATAACGCTCACAGGCGTCTCGGACGGACCGGGGTAGGCCCATGAAGGGCCACGATCCGGCCCTTCCTTCATTACGCCTGCGTCCGGAAACGCGAACGCTTCGCAAATCCAAGGGCCTTCCCGCGGACGGCGCTCGCCGTCCGCCACTTCGAAGGTACCTGGATAACCATCGGTCTGGAAATACCACACTCGCTACGAGCTGGAAAACTCCTGGTGAGCGCCCTGTATCGGCCAATCCTGGCGCTGGCCGGCGTGTCTCGGTTCTCGTTAGCGCCCGGTCAGGACCAAAGCATCCTTTTTCCCGATCCAGGCCCACCCGAACACCCGCAATACCCCTCCCGGTGAGCGGCCGGCGCTGTCGGCGAGCACCCCAGCGGGTCACGGCGAGGCGATCGTTACCGGCCTAACGAGCCCGGGGCCGAACTCCTCGGGCGAGCGGCCGGTGCTGTCGGCGGGAACCGCAGCAGGACCTACGGCGAGGCGCCCGCTACCGGCCTAACGAACCGGGCCTTGCGCCCGGTGAGCGGCCGGTGTGTCGGCGAAGTACCACCGCGCGGGCGCGAAGCGCAGCGGGGGGTTCCGGGGGGTCGCCCCCGGGCCAGCACTGTCGGCGAAGTACCACCGCGCGGGCGCGAAGCGCAGCGGGGGGTCCAGGGCAATGCCACTCAGCCAAAGTTGATCTTGGTGGTTTGAAGATTGCGTCTCACGCTTCTGACCAGCATGGATGCCCGACGGCCGTATCAGGTGGTCAGATTGACCATCGAGAGCAAACCCGCAGGTCAGGGCCATGATTGCCAGATAGGCTAAGCGGCATTGGGGTCCAGGGGGGTCGCCCCCCCGGATCCATCAGGCCCCGAAGCGGCGGCTGCGCGCCGCGTAACTGCGCAGGGCCCGAAGGAAGTCGACCTTGCGGAAGGCGGGCCAGTAGGCGTCGCAGAAGTAGAACTCCGAATGGATGGTCTGCCAGAGCAGGAAACCGCCGATGCGCTGCTCGCCCGAGGTGCGGATGACCAGATCGGGGTCGGGCTGACCGGCCGTGTAGAGGTGCTCGGCGATGTGCTCGACGTCGAGGATCTCGGCGAGCTCCTCGATGGAGGTGCCGCGCGTGGCGTGCTCGTGCAGCAGCGACCGTACCGCGTCGGCGATCTCCCGCCGTCCGCCGTATCCGACCGCGACGTTGACCAGCAGGCCCGGGTTGTCGGCGGTGGCGTCCGCCGCGTCCTTGAGGACGCGGGCCGTGTCGGCGGGCAGCAGGTCGAGCGCGCCCATCGGGTTCACGTGCCACCGCTCGGCAACGAGCCGCCGCACGGTGTCCTCGATGATCCGCAGCAGCGGCTCGAGCTCAGCCGCGGGGCGGGTGAGGTTGTCCGTGGACAGCAGCCACAGGGTGACGACCTCCACGCCGGCTTCCCGGCACCATTCGAGCAGCTCAAAGATCTTGTCGGCGCCCTTCTGATGCCCGCTGGCCACGTCGAGCAGGCCAGCGGACCTGGCCCACCGGCGGTTCCCGTCACACATCACGCCGACGTGCCGGGGAATCACCGCCGGCGACAGGGACGCTTCGAGCCTGCGCGCGTAAAGCCGGTAGACCAGGCCACGAAATCCCATCTAGCGACCTTCCTGTCACCGCTGCTCAGCCATAGAAAAGGTATCCAACGATCCCGAGCTACCGGCAAAGGGCGAGTGAAAGGGGTCCCGGCCCGCCTGGCTGCCGGGCGTGTCCATTTTCGACATGATCGGTGCGCTGCTGTCGATTGCCGGGCTATCGCTGCTGGTCTTCGGGTCTTGAATTCCGGCGCCGGGGCTTTGTGGAAGACAAGCCTGCCGGGTCCGAGTGGCTGGGGACTTCCGGTGTCATTCAGTGGCGTACGGCGGCGAGCAGCGCGGCGTAGGCGCTGACCAGGGCGCCGCGCACCAGCAGAAGCAATGGGCTGTCGGGCAGGCAGCCCTCCCTGACCCACTGATCGGACAGGCCCATCGCCCGGACCCGGTGCACCGCCGCCGGCCTGACCTCGGCCTCAGGCTCACCGAAGAGATAGCAGTAGAGGCGAGTCACGGACTCCACCAGGTCATCGTCGGCGACTCCCGGCGCCGTCGAGTACTGAACCTGCCGGTGCACCCGCCACCAGTCGACCTCGAGTTCGGCGGCCTTGGCCGGGCTGGCCGGCTCGCCATGGCTGAGCCTGACCAGGGCGTAAAAACAGCGCATGCGGGCCCGTGCGCCGTCGGGATCATTGTCAGGGAGGGGTGCCCATAGCTGGATGGCGCGCAGTGCCAGCCAGGCGGCGTACAGGGTCCGGCACCAGTCCATGCCGAAGCCCATCCTGATCAGCCCGACGAAAGCCATGAGCGCCTGATGCCATTCATGCCGGTAGTACGCGACCCAAGCCCGGTATTCAAGGTCGGCGACGCGGGCCGGATCGAACGACCGGAGCCGGCTCGGCTGCCCGGCCGGCCGCTCGGCGTCACCAGCGTCCCGTCCTCCGGGCCGCCATAGGCCGACCGGATCCTGACGCGCCAGGCCGCTACGTCGGTCGTGCTGCCTGAGCTGTCCGGCCCGCCGTGCCGCGGTAGTTTTCATGCGAGCGGTAACCGCTTCGATGCCCATGGCCCCCCTTATTACCATAAACCCACCTGCCCGCCTGCTCCCACGTAGTCGTGTCTCCCGGAGCTGCGACCCAGCGGCAGCACTTCAGGTTGTCCGTATCAGGCAACGTAACCAGGAAGGTGCCCCAGCCTGATCCGTTTCGGAGGGACTTGCCTCCGGCATTCCATTCAGGGCCCTGACAACCATCCCATTCAGGGCCCTGACAACAGGGGAAGTGACATGCGCCTTTCACGTGATGCGCTAGCTCGGGTACCCTGGCCCGGGTCCCTATCCGATTGACTGGCCGCTGACTCAGCCTCACGGTTGGGAGCGAGCCTGGGCTGCCCGAATCCACCCGGGCCGGACCCGCTAGGCATGCCCTTTGAACCCTGGTCAGGTTTCGGGGCCAAGGTCCCGGGCCTGCGGGTTGTCATCCGGCCTGGTCGGGCGGCTGCCCGGGCACGCGTCGGCATCCTCGACGGGGATCCGGGTGCCTTCTGGCTTGATCACGCGCACCGGGACGCTGACCTCGAGGACTCCCTTGTCGTACCGGGCGGTCACGTCCGCGGGATCGACCCTGGCGGGGAGCCTGACCGCGCGGGCCAACGATCCGTAGCGGAACTCCGAGCGGTGCGGCCCGGTGTCCTGCTGGTGGCGCTCGGCACGGATGGTCAGGATCCGGCCGTCCACGGAGACCTCGATGTCGTTCTCCGGGTCCAGACCGGGCAGTTCGGCCCGGATCACATAACGGTCGTCCCGGATCGATTCCTCGAGCCGGAACACCTGGCCCGCCAGGAACGGCGGCGGCCCTGTCCACGGGGACTCCAGCCAGTCGGCCAGATCCGGGAACATAGCGCGGAACCTTGCGGGCGCCTGAGGGCGCGGCAGCTTAGCCATGATGTCCCTCCACTGCACGTACGACCATGCTATCTGTTCTGGCCTAGCTGGCCACGCAGATTGAGCCGGCTGTGCCGTCCTTTCCCGCGGTTGCGCTCTGGCCGACGGCATGGAGCTTGCCTGCTCCTCTCGCCGGGCCGACGGCATGGAGCTTGCCTGCTCCTCTCGCCGGGCCGACGGCATGGAGCTTGCCTGCTCCTCTGGCCGGGCTGGCGGCGCGGATCTGGCATGCCCGTTGGCGGTAGCCGGCGGCGCGGACCCGGCATGCCCATTGACGGTAGCCGGCGGCGCGGACCCGGCATGCCCATTGACGGTAGCGGGCGGCGCGGACCCGGCATGCCCATTGGCGATTGTTGGCGGCGCGGATCCGGCATGCCCGTTGGCGGTAGCTGGCGGCGCGGTTCCGGCTGGGGCAGCTGACCGGGCACAGGCTGGCTGGTGCTGCGGCGCGGGCTTAGCTGGGTCCGCGTATCCGGGCATCCATTTGAGCACTTCAGCGCGGAAGGGCGCTTCGCATTCGAGCTGGCAGAGCACGCCCAGGCCAGACGCCAGTACCCGGTG
>JBEKCN010000027.1:0-10907 GCA_050014855.1 Streptosporangiaceae bacterium
CCGCCCGCAGCGTCTCGGCGACCAGGTCGCGCCGGGCCCGGGACGGCAACGGTATGCCTAGCCGGTTGCCGTCGATGCCCAGGGCCACCACGTCCCGCACGCGTAGCGGCATGTCGGGCTCGATCAGGAGCTTCTGCGGCACATACCCGACCACCGGGCCCCGGCGCCGCCGTCCGGGCCGCTGGCCCGGCTCGTAGCCGGCCACGGTGACCATGCCCGAGGACGGCGGCTGGAGCCCGAGGATCACCCGCAGGATCGTGGTCTTGCCTGCCCCGTTCGGCCCGATGAGGCCGGTGAACTCCCCCGGCCGGACGGCGAAGCTGACGTCGTTCAGGATCTCGCGGCCGGACAGCCGGACGCTGATCCCATCGAGCCGGAGCAGCTCGTCGGAGCGGGGAAGGCGCGCACTGGTGGACGTCACAGTTTCTCTGCCGACTTCTTGTGGGCTACGGCCTGCTGAAGGTCGTTGGTCTCGGCCAGCATCCAGGTCTGGTAGGTGTAGCCGGGTGTTGGCATTGTCTCGTAGACCCCCACGACCGGGACGCCGCTGCCCTGGGCCAGCGAGATAAACGACTCCGTCAGGCTATCGGTCACCTGCTGGTTGTAGAGAAAGACCTTCACCTTGTGCTGGGTGAACAGGCTCCGTTCCAGCGCGACGTCCTGGGCCGAGGGGTCCACGCCGTTCATGATGTCGGCCTGGAAGGCGAACGGGGTCATGATGTCGGCTCCCGCGGCCTGCAGCATGTAGTCCGCGACCGGCTCGGTAACCGCGACCGGGGTATCCGGATACTCAGCCTTCAACGCGGCGACGGCCTGGTCCCACGCGGCGAGCGACCCGATGAAGGTACGCGCGTTGGCCCGGAAGTACGAGGCATGTGCGGGCTGCAACGAAGCCAGGTCCGCGGCGACGGCGTTAGCCACGGCCGGCATCGTGGACGGCTTGTACCACAGGTGCGGGTTCGGCGTGCTGTCCGGCAGGCCGAGCAGATTCTGCACGTCGATGACCTTGCGGCCGGCGTCGGGCACGGCCCGCTCGATCGTGTTCATGAACGTGTCGTAGCCGACGCCGTTCTGCACGACCAGCTGGGCCGCGCTGACCTCGCGGGCCACGCTCGTGCTGGCCTCAAACGTGTGCGGGTCGGTGTTCGGGTTGCTCATGACGGCCGACGTCGTGACGTACCTGCCACCAACCTGCTGGATGACGTTGGCGTATTCGCTTTCCGCGCCGACGGCCACGATGACGTGGCCGGAACTGGCCGACGGGCCGGCCGCGATGCCAGAGGAGCAGGCGGCGGCGAGCAGGGCGGCACCGAGGGCGACGGCACCGGCCAGGGACTGACCAAATCGGCGCATGGCCGTAATGATAATCATTTCTATTTGGAGCCGTCAAAGCGAGGTTGTACGGTGCGGTTGTGACCACGTCAAAGCCGGAACCCGCCACCGGGGCGCCGCCCCGCGGCACCAAGGTGCGCGGCACCAAGCAGGCGGCGGTGCTCGCGGCCGCGCTGGAGAACCTCCCCGGCTTCTGCAGCGCCCAGCAGATCCACGCCGAGCTGCGGCGGCGAGGAGAGCACATCGGGCTCACCACTGTCTACCGCCACCTCCAGGTGCTCAGCGAGGAAGGCGCGGTCGACGCCATCCGCGACGACAGCGGCGAGATCCTCTACCGCCGGTGCGAGACGAGCGCCCACCATCACCATCTGACCTGCCGGAGCTGCGGCACGAGCGTCGAGGTGGAGGGCCGGGCGGTCGAGCAGTGGGCCGAACGGGTCGCCCGCGACGCCGGATTCACCGACGTGGGCCACACAGTCGAGCTCTTCGGCCTGTGCCCCGCCTGCGCGCAGTGTTAGCCCGGCCGGTAACGGCGCGCGGGCCTGGCCAGGTGCATTCGGTTTCATTTACGAATCAATGAAACAGCACCCGGGCAGGCCCGCGCCGGCCCCCGGACCTGTACGGGCGCCGGGGGCCAGCTTGTCTACCGGGTGGCCGGTCAGGCGGCCATCGCGTGCTCGGCCGTGGCGGGCTCCAGGGCCAGCCGGAGCACGTCCCGCACATCCGTCATCGGGTGCACGGTCAGCTTCTCCAGCACCTCGGCGGGCACGTCGTCGAGATCCGGCTCGTTCCGCTTCGGGATGAGCACCGTGGTGATGCCGGCCTGATGGGCGGCGAGCAGCTTCTGCTTGACGCCACCGATCGGCAGCACCCGGCCGGTGAGGGACACCTCGCCGGTCATGGCCACGTCGTCGCGGACCCGCCGGCCCGACAGCAGCGAGGCCAGGGCGGTGGTCATCGTGACACCGGCACTCGGCCCGTCCTTCGGCACCGCGCCCGCGGGCACGTGGATGTGCACACCGCGGTCCTTCAGGTCGCCGACCGGGAGCTCCAGCTCCGCGCCGTGCGACCGGAGGAACGACAGAGCGATCCGGGCCGACTCCTTCATCACGTCGCCGAGCTGTCCGGTGAGGGTCACGCCGGTCTCACCCGTCTCCGGATCGGCCAGCGAGGCCTCGATGAACAGTACGTCGCCACCCGCTCCGGTGACCGCCAGGCCGGTGGCCACGCCGGGCACCGAGGTCCGGCGCTCGGACTCGCCGAGGCGCGTCTCCGGGGTGAACCGCGGACGGCCGAGGTAGTCCCGCAGGCCCTCCTTGGTCACGGTGACCGGAAGCGTCGCCTGGTCCAGCGCCACCTTCGCGGCGATCTTCCGCAGCACCCGGGCGATGGCACGCTCCAGCGAGCGGACACCGGCCTCCCGGGTGTACTCCGCGGCCAGCATGTGCAGAGCGTCCTCGCCGATCGTCACCTCGTCCGGCTCAAGCCCGGACTTCGACAGCTGCCGGGGCAGCAGGTGGTCCCGGGCGATGACGACCTTCTCGTCCTCGGTGTAGCCGTCCAGCTGCACCAGGTCCATCCGGTCCAGCAGCGGGCCCGGCACGGTCTCCAGCACGTTCGCGGTGGCGATGAACACCACATCCGAGAGGTCGAGCTCGACCTCCAGGTAGTGGTCGCGGAAGGTGTGGTTCTGCGCGGGGTCGAGGACCTCGAGCAGTGCGGCCGCCGGGTCACCCCGGTAATCCGCCCCCACCTTGTCGATCTCGTCCAGCAGGACGACCGGGTTCATCGAGCCCGCCTCGCGGATGGCCCGGACGATGCGGCCCGGCAGCGCGCCGACGTAGGTACGCCGGTGACCGCGGATCTCCGCCTCGTCCCGGACGCCGCCGAGCGACACCCGGACGAACTTACGGCCCATGGCCCGGGCCACCGACTCGCCGAGCGATGTCTTACCGACGCCGGGCGGGCCCACCAGCGCGAGGACGGCGCCGCTGCGGCGACCGCCGATCACGCCCAGGCCGCGGTCGGACCGGCGCTGGCGCACGGCCAGGTACTCGACGATGCGCTCCTTGACGTCATCCAGGCCGGTGTGGTCCTCGTCCAGGATCCGCCGGGCTCCGGCAATGTCGTAGGCGTCCTCGGTGCGGTCGTTCCACGGGATGTCGAGCACGGTGTCCAGCCAGGTCCGGATCCAGCCGACCTCGGGCGACTGCTCGGCGGTGCGCTCCAGCTTCGCGACTTCCTTCATCGCCGCGTTGTGCACATCCTCGGGCAGGTTGGCCGCCTCGACCCGGGCCCGGTAGTCGTCCTCCTCGGTGGAGGGGTCACCGGACAGGTCGGCCAGCTCCTTGCGGACCGCGGCGAGCTGCTGCCGCAGCAGGAATTCCTTCTGCTGCTTCTCCATGCCCTCCTGGACGTCCTTGCGGATCGACTCCGCGACGTTCAGCTCGGCCATGTGTTCCTTGGTCCAGCCGATGATCAGCTCCAGCCGCTCGACCAGATCCGTGGTCTCCAGGATCTGCAGCTTCTGCGCGGCGTTCAGGTAGGCCGAGTAGCCGGACCGGTCGGCGATGGCCGACGGGTCGTCCAGCTGCTGGATCGCGTCCACGACCTGCCAGGCCCCGCGGTTCTGGAGCATGGCGATGACCAGCGACTTGTATTCCTTGGCCAGCTCGTCAGCGCGCGCGCCGCGGCCGGTCTCTTCGATCACTGTGCCCTCGACCCAGAGGGCGGCACCGGAGCCCGTCGTGCCGGAACCGATCCGCACGCGGGAAATACCGCGCAGAACCGCTCCCGGCTCGCCACCGGGCAGGCGCCCCTCCTGGTCGACAACGGCCAGCGTGCCCACTCCGGCCAGGCCGCGGTCGGAAAGCCGGGGCACCAGCAGGACGCGAGGCTTGGCCTCGGACCGGATGCCCGGAACCCGCGCCGCCGCCGGGACACGCGCCGCGTCGATCGCGGCCCGCACCTCCTGCTGGGAAGTCTCAAGCGGCACCACCATCCCGGGCAGGACAACCTCGTCGTCCAGGGGCAGCACCGGCAGTGTGAGCTGTTCGCTCATCTGGCCTCCAAAAGTTGAGTCAATCACACTCAATAAAGAAGAGGCCGAAATAATTTCCTGTGCATGTTCTCCCTGAGCGAAGCCACGACGAGCGCGAGGGGAAGCGCTTTGATCTGCGGCTATATGGTCTAGTCGATCAGGCAGCCGGAGGAACGGCAGAGTCAGCGGCCAGCGGGGCCGACCGGGCCGGGAGAACGACAGGCCAGCGCGCCGGCCGGGCCGGAAGAACGACGAAGCCCGGGAGCCGGCCGGGCCGGAAGAACGACGAAGCCCGGGAGCCGGCGAAACCGGGAGAACAGGGACCGGGGCCGACGGAGCCGGAGAAACCGGCGGGTGGGCCGGCCGCGGGAACCGAAGGGTTTCCTTGCACGGCGTGGGTCGTCTCGGTCAGCACGTTACCGGACGAGTCCGTAGCCGGGCCGGCCTGGACGCGTGCACTGTGCTGCGCTATACATCGGATGGATTTACCAGCGCTAGCTGAGAACCAGCGCTAGCTGAGAACCAGCGCCGGCCGAGCAAACGAGCGGGAGGACGCGCATGAGCGAGCCGGGAACCGGGCCGGGCAGCGGATCCAGCGGTCGTCCGGGCGCCGCGGGCGCGGGCGGCGAATTCGACGGGCTGTCCGCGCTCGTGACCGGCGGCGCCTCAGGCATCGGACTTGCCACGGCTAGACTGCTGGCCAGCCGGGGGGCGCGGGTGGCGATCCTGGACCGGGACCTGGCCGATTCCGGCCGTGATCTCGTCAGCGTGAAGGCCGACGTGACAGACGATGACGCGGTGCGCCGCGCCGTCGGCGAGGCCGTCGTCGCACTGGGCGACCGGCTCGACATCCTGGTGAACAACGCCGGGATCGGGGCCGCGGGGACGGTGGAGGACAACTCCGACGAGGAGTGGCACCGGGTCCTGGACATCAACGTGCTCGGCATGGTCCGGACCAGCCGCGCCGCGCTGTGGCACCTGCGCCGCGCCGCTGCGGACAAGGGCCAGGCGGCGATCGTGAACACCTGCTCGGTGGCCGGCGTCGCCGGGCTGCCGCAGCGGGCGCTGTACTCCGCCAGCAAGGGCGCGGTGTACGCGCTGACCCTCGCCATGGCCGCCGACCACGTGCGGGAGGGCATCCGGGTGAACTGCGTGACGCCCGGTACCGCGGACACTCCGTGGATCGGCCGCCTGCTCGACGCCGCTCCCGACCCCGCGGCCGAGCGCGCCGCCCTCGAAGCCCGCCAGCCCATGGGGCGGCTGGTCTCGGCCAACGAGGTCGCGGCCGGCATCGCCTACCTCGCCAGCCCGCTGGCCGGGGCCGCGACCGGTACGGCGCTGGCCGTGGACGGCGGCATGTCCGGGCTGCGGCTGAGGCCGCCGACCACCTCCTAAGGCCCGGAGGAACCCACCAGCCCGGCGCTCCTGAGGCCCGGAGGAACCCACCAGCCCGGCGACATACTCGGCATGGCGACGATCAGGCAGGGCGTCCGGCCGGTCAAGGTAGCCAGCGGCGAGCACGCCGCCAACCGGGTCATGCTCAAGCAGTTTCTCCAGGCCCGCGCCATCGACGTCACGCAGATCGACGCGTGCCGGGCGGCCGGGGTCAACGAGAACCTGGCCCACCTGCTGCTCGCGGCCAAGCTCATGTACCGGTCTGCCCGCACGCGGGCGGCGCGGGACGGTGCGAGATAGTCCAGCACCTGTCGCCGTCTACTGGCTGAAACCGTAACCCCCGCCGCGCGGCAGCGACGTCAGCCCGGGGCCGGTGCTGCGGCTGACCAGGGGGGCGATAGAACGGTTAGGTGCCAGAGCTTCCCGAGGTCGAGACCGCCCGCGGGCTGATCGCCGATCAGGCCCTGAACCGCCGCATCGTCGCCGTTGACGATGCGGACGCGTTCGTCTGCCGCCCGCACACCCCCGGGCAGTTGCGCGACGCGGTCGTCGGGCGCACGCTCACATCGGCCCGGCGGCGTGGCAAGACCATGTGGTGCGAGACCTCCGGGGTGAACGGATCGCCCGAGCCGGGGCCCGAGCTAGGTATCCACCTCGGCATGGGGGGCCGGATCGTCGTCACGGCAGGCGACCGGACGACGGAGGGTGGCGGAGGCGGGCCGCAGCGGCGCCAGGCACACCCCGGCCGGGAGATGGACCCGGGCCGAAAGACGGACCCAGCCCAGGAGACGGACCCAGCCCAGGAGACGGGCCCAGCCCAGGAGACGGGCCCAGCCCAGGAGACGGGCCCAGCCCAGGAGACGGGCCCAGCCCAGGAGACGCGCCCGGGCAAGCCGGAGTGGAACCGTTTCACGCTCGAGTTCGCCGACGGCGGCCGGCTGGCCCTGTTCGACAAGCGCCGGCTGGGACGGGTCCGGCTGAATCCCGACACCGACGCGCTCGGACCGGACGCGGAAGAGGTCACGCCGGCTCGGTTCCGCCAGCTGATCATGAAGGGCACGATCGCGGTCAAGGCGCGGCTGCTGGATCAGTCCAAGATCGCCGGCGTCGGTAACCTGCTCGCCGACGAGGCGCTCTGGCAGGCCCGGATCCCGCCCGCCACACCGGTGAGCCGGCTGCAGCGCAAGGACGCCGATCGGCTGTACCGGGCCCTGCAGTCCGCACTGAAAGCGGCCATCGCCCAAGGGGGCGTGCACACCGGGCAGGTCATACCGGCCCGCCACCCGGGCGGCACCTGCCCCCGCTGCGGTGCCGAGATGAGGCACAGCACGGTCGGCGGCCGGTCGACCTGGTGGTGCTCCCGGGAACAGGCCCCCTGGCCAGAGCCGGTGGCTCAGCCGGCTTGAGCCCGGCCGCCTCACCTCGCGACGGGGGCGGTTCCCCGGATCTGCGCAAGGGCGTTCTCAGCGGTGAGGCAGCCTGCCGTGGTGAGTTCCAGGTTGCCGAGCGACGCCCGGTGGGTCGCCTCGTCCACCGCCGTCACGCAGTCGCCAACCACGTAGACCGTGAAGCCGAGGTCGGTCCCGTGCCGGGCCGTCTGCTCCACGGTCAGGTTGGTGGCCACCCCCGTGATGAACACCGTGCTGATCGCCCGGTCCAGCAGCCATCGCACGACGTTGTTCCCGGCCAGCCCGGAGAGCTTCTGGTTGTCGGCCACCAGGGCCCCGCTGGCCAGTTCCGACATCTCCGGAATCAGCCGGGCGCCGGGCGCACCCGGCCGGAACATTTCCTGCGCGTCGCCCACCGCCCGCATGAAGGCGGTGTTGCGGACCAGCGAACCCCCGTCGCCGGGAACGGTGAACCGGGTGAAGACCAGCTCCGCTCCCGCGGCGCGGGCCGCAGCGTGGAACTCCACCGCCCGGCCGACCACGCCACTTCGCGCGACCGGCTCACCGAGCATCCCGCCGAAGAAACCCTCCGGCTTGATCACATTGACCTGCCAGTGCAGCGCGAGAACCGCGGCACCCCGTGGACCTGTCATGGAAGTGATCTTCCCCGCCAGAGGCCCGGAGAACCGGCGCTCCCCGCGCGGACGTCAGGGCACCGACGCCAAGCGGCCAGGAATGACGGCGCCGCCTGGTACCAATGAGTGCATGACCCGCGATGAGGCTGAACGGCACCTACGGTCCCTGGCCGGCCCGGACGCGCGGCTCCGGGAAGACCAGTGGACAGCGATCAGCGCTCTGGTGGACGGCCGCCGGGCCCTGGTCGTGCAGCGCACCGGCTGGGGCAAGTCGGCGGTCTATTTCGTGGCCACCGCGCTGCTGCGCGCGCGGGGCGCCGGGCCGACGGTCATCGTCTCGCCGCTGCTGGCCCTGATGCGCAACCAGATCGACGCCGCCGGACGGGCCGGCATCCGGGCCCGGACCATCAACTCGGCCAACGCCGACGACTGGGAGGAGACCTACGGCGAGATCGCCGCGGGAGCCGTGGACGTGCTGCTGGTCAGCCCGGAACGGCTGAACAATCCCGGCTTCCGTGACCGGGTGCTGCCGCGGCTGGCCGCTACCGCCGGGATGCTGGTCATCGACGAAGCGCACTGCATCTCCGACTGGGGGCATGACTTCCGCCCCGACTACCGGCGGCTGCGCACCCTGCTGGCGTCGCTGCCCGGCGGGGTTCCGGTCCTGGCCACCACGGCAACCGCCAACGCGCGCGTCACCCGTGATGTCGCCGAGCAGCTCACCGCGGGCGGCGAGGACGAGGCAGTCGTGCTGCGCGGGCCGCTGGACCGGGAAAGCCTGCACCTGGCGGTGGTTGAGCTGCCCGCCGCGCACCAGCGCCTGGCGTGGCTGGCCGAGCACATCGGCGAGCTCCCCGGCTCCGGCATTATCTACACGCTCACCGTGGCCGCCGCGCACGAGACGGCGGCGTTCCTGCGCGAGCAGGGCCTGGCCGTCGCCGCGTACAGCGGGCAGGATGACCCGGACCAGCGGATCGCCGCCGAGGATGCTCTGCTGGCCAACCGGCTCAAGGCCATCGTGGCGACCAGCGCGCTGGGCATGGGCTTCGACAAGCCGGACCTGGGATTCGTCGTGCACCTCGGCGCCCCGCCCTCCCCGGTCGCGTACTACCAGCAGATTGGCCGCGCGGGCCGTGGCGTGCCACGGGCCGAGGTCGTCCTGCTGCCGGGCCGGGAAGACCGGGACATCTGGGCGTACTTCGCCTCGCTGGCCTTCCCGCCGGAGACCGTCGTCCGCAGCACGCTCGCGGCCCTGGCCGACGCCGGCCGCCCGCTGTCGGCGGGCGCGCTGGAGACCCGTGTCGACCTGAGCCGGAGCCGCCTGGAAACGATGCTGAAGGTGCTGGACGTGGACGGTGCCGTGCGCCGGGTCAGCGGTGGCTGGGAGCCTACCGGCCAGCCATGGTCCTACGACGCCGAGCGCTACGCGCGGGTGGCCGCCGAACGTCTGCGCGAGCAGCAGGCGATGCTCGACTACGTCTCGGCCGGCGGCTGCCGGCTGGAGTACCTGCGCCGCGAGCTGGATGATCCGGCCGCCGCGCCGTGCGGCCGCTGCGACAACTGCACCGGGCGGCGCTGGACGCCAAACGTGTCGGGGGCCGGGGCCGCCACGGCCCGCGAGCGGTTGCTGCGCCCCGGCGTCGACGTCGCACCTCGGAAGATGTGGCCGGCCGGGATGAGGGATCTCGGAATCGAGGCCGTCGGCAAGATCTCCCCCGCCTGGTCGGCCGGGCCCGGCCGGGCCCTCGGCAGGCTCACCGACGTGGGCTGGGGCACGAGGCTGCGCGCGCTGCTGGCCGAGGACGCACCGGACGAGCCGGTCACCGTGGATCTCACCGGCGCGCTGGTCACCGTGCTGGCCGCCTGGGACTGGGAGCAGCGCCCCGCCGCGGTGGCGACGCTGCCGTCCCGGACCCGGCCCTTGCTGATCGAGAGCCTGGGCAAGCGGATCGCCGACATCGGGCGGCTGCCCTATCTCGGCGCGCTGGAATACACCGGGGACGGGCCGGGGCCCCGCCGGCACAACAGCGCCCAGCGGCTGCGGTCGCTGTGGGACGCGTTCACGGTTCCCGGACCGCTGGCCGGCGGGCTGTCCGGGCTGGACGGCCCGGTCCTGCTCATCGATGACCGGATCGAGACGGGATGGACGATGACGGTCGCCGCGAAGCTGCTCCGGACCGGCGGCGCGGCGGGCGTCCTGCCGCTCGTGCTGGCCGTAACGACGGGCTGAGCCGCCCGGGCCTGCCCGCGCACCGGGAGAGGCAGCCGGGGCAGGCCCGAGGCGGCGTCAGCTCAGCGGTGGCCGCTCACCGCGTGCGGCACGTACGGCTCCTCGAGCTGCCGCATCTCCTGCTCACTCAGCTTCAGCTCCTCGGCGGCGAGCGCGTCCTCCAGGTGGCTCAGCTTCGTCGCGCCCACGATGGGAGCCGTCACGCCGGGCCGGTGCAGCAGCCAGGCCAGCGCCACCTGCGCCGGCGGCACGCCGCGCTGCTCCGCGATGTCCCGGAGCCGGTCCACCACGTCATAGTCGGAGTCCGGCGTGTACAGGGAATCAATGAACGAATCGGAACCCGACCGGGTGGTCCGCTGCTCACCCTCCCGCGTGCGGGTCCCGGCCAGGACGCCCCGGGCGAGCGGGCTCCACGGGATCACGCCGACCCCCTGGTCGATGCACTGCGGGATCATCTCCCGCTCCTCTTCCCGGTATATGAGGTTGTAGTGGTCCTGCATGGAGACGAACCGGGTCCAGCCATTGCGCTCGGCGGTGTACTGGGCCTTGGCGAACTGCCACGCGAACATGCTGCTGGCGCCGATGTACCGCGCCTTCCCGGCGCGCACCACATCGTGCAGCGCCTCCATGGTCTCCCCGATGGGGGTGTGGTAATCCCAGCGATGGATCTGGTAAAGGTCCACGTAATCCATGCCCAGGCGGCGCAGCGAGGCGTCGATGGCCGCCATGATGTGCTTGCGCGACAGGCCGTGGCCGTTCTCGTCGCGTCCGGGCCCCGGCTCCGGGCGGCCGGTGGGCCTGACCGGCATGAACACCTTGGTCGCCACCACCACCTCGTCCCGGCTGAACAGCTTGCCCAGCAGCCGGCCCGTGGCCACCTCGCTGGC
>JBEKCN010000028.1:0-10794 GCA_050014855.1 Streptosporangiaceae bacterium
TCTCGGCTACTCCGGCGTCGTCAGCGTGCGGCAGGGCAAGCGGTTCGAGGTCGAGATCACCGGGCCTGTGGGTGAGCCGGAGCTGGAGGCGATGGCTAAGCTCGCGTCCGATCTGCTGGCCAATCCGGTGATCGAGGAGTTCACGCTGCACGCCGGCTGACCGGTCTGTGCATCCCGGCAGTCGGGCAAGTACCGGGCAAGTACCGGGCAGGTAATAAATGAGTACCCGGCCGGGTAACAGTGGGATGTAACCCCTGGATTTCACGATTATGACGAGCCGGGGCGGGAAGCCTTCGGTTGTGAAGTTCTGTTTGGCCTTCCGGCGCGAGGCGCTCAGCGTCCCCGTGACCCGGCGCGTGCTCGGCGACGTGCTGCGCGCCGTGGGTGTCGACGAGGACAGTATTTCGGACATTCTGCTGGCCGCGACCGAGGCGTGCTCCAACGTGCTCAGGCACGGCGGGCCCCGGGTCACCGGTTACGCGGTGGTCGTCACCATCGGGGCGAACCGGTGCGAGGTCGAGGTCGCCGAGGACTGGAGCTTTGCGGGCACGGCTGCGGACCGCGCCACGCCCCGGGCCGGCAGCTCCGGCGGGCGCCGCCTCTCCCGCCCGTCTCGCGGCCTCACGATGCCGGGCGGCAGGCGCCGTCTCCAGCACACGGCTCTGCGCCGGATGATCTGGCGGCGCGCTTCCCCGGCGGCCCCGCTGTCCCCGGCGGGTGGCCCGGCCCAGGCCCGCGCGGCAGGAAGGCGCCCCGGCCGCGCGCCGGACGTGATGAGCCTGCCCGAATCGGGCCGCGGGCTGGATGTCATGCGGGCCTGCGTCGACGACGTGACGCTGAGCAGCCGCCCGGGCCGCGGCACGGTGGTGACCATGCGCAAGCGGATTGACTGGGCCAGTGATGCTCCGCTGGCCCGGATGCGCGCGGCCAGCTGATCCCCAGCCCGGCGGGGCAGGCTCAGCGAGCCCCGGCCCGCCGCGTGCTGGCCGTTGCCCGGCCGGGCCGCCGCTTATGTTGCGGGGGCCAGACGAGGCCAGCTCAGCCGGTAATCTTCGGACGTGCCTCTCAACAGCTTTTGTGGTACCTCGTGACCGCACGCGTTGGCGTTATCACTTTCCCAGGCTCGCTGGACGAAGCAGAAGCGGCGCGGGCGGTCCGCCGGGCCGGCGGCGAGCCCGTCCCCCTCTGGCACGACGAGCGTGACCTGCGCGGCGCGGATGCGGTGATCCTGCCTGGCGGCTTCTCCTACGGAGATTACCTGCGCTGCGGTGCCATCGCTCGGTTCGCTCCGGTGATGGCCGAGCTCATCGCGGCCGTGCCGGCCGGACTGCCGGTGCTCGGCATCTGCAACGGCTTCCAGATCCTGTGCGAGGCGCACCTGCTGCCCGGCGCGCTGACCCGTAACGCGGGCCTGCATTTCGTCAGCCGGGACGTGCGGCTGCGGGTGGAGAACGTCCGCACGCCATGGACCCGGGCCTACGCGGCGGGCCAGGAGATCACCGTGCCGCTGAAGAGCGGCGAGGGCGCTTACGCCGCAGACGAAGCCACCCTTGCGGCGCTGGAATCCGGCGGCCAGGTGCTGGTCCGCTACCTGGGCAACCCCAATGGCTCCGCGCGGGACATCGCCGGCGTCAGTAACGAGGCGGGCAACGTGGCGGGCCTCATGCCGCACCCTGAGTACGCGACCAGCGAGCTCACCGGGCCGGGCTGCGACGGGCTCGGCTTCTTCGCCTCCGCGGTTTCCGCTCTGGTGGGAGGCTGAGATGGCCGCTCAGGACACGGTGGCCCGCGCCGCGGCCACCCCGGACCAGCCTCAGCCGTTCGCCGAGCTGGGCCTGACCGAACCTGAGTACGAGCGGATCCGGCAGCTGCTGGGCCGCCGGCCCACCGACGCGGAGCTCGCCCTGTACTCGGTGATGTGGAGCGAGCACTGCTCCTACAAGTCGTCCAAGGTGCACCTGCGTCAGTTCGCCGAGAAGGCGCCGCGCAGTGACGCGCTGCTGGCCGGGATCGGCGCCAACGCCGGCGTCGTCGACATCGGCGGCGGCTATGCGGTCACCTTCAAGATCGAATCGCACAACCACCCCTCCTACGTCGAGCCGCACCAGGGTGCCGCGACCGGCGTCGGCGGCATCGTCCGCGACATCCTGGCCATGGGGGCCCGGCCGGTGGCGGTGATGGACGCGCTGCGGTTCGGGCCGGCCGGTGCGGGTGACACCCGCCGGGTGCTGTCCGGTGTGGTCAGTGGCATCTCCTTCTACGGCAACTGCCTGGGGCTGCCCAACATCGGCGGGGAACTGGCCTTCGACGCCTGCTACGCGGGCAATCCGCTCATCAACGCGCTGTGCGTCGGGGTGATGCGGCACGGGGACCTCAAGCTGGCCACCGCCGACGGGCCCGGCAACCAGGTCATCCTGCTCGGCTCGCGGACCGGGCCCGACGGCATCGGCGGCGCGTCGGTCCTGGCCAGCGCGACCTTCGGCGGGCCCGGTGAGGGGCACGCGGCCAAGCGGCCCAGCGTCCAGGTGGGCGACCCGTTCCTGGAGAAGCTGCTGATCGAGTGCTGCCTCGAGCTCTACCGTGACGGCCTGGTGACGGGCATTCAGGATCTCGGCGCGGCGGGCGTCGCCTGCGCCACCACCGAGCTGGCCGCGGCCGGCACCGGCGGCATGCGGGTCCGGCTCGACGCCGTGCCGCTGCGCGACCCGGCGCTCGGGCCACCGGAAATCCTGATGAGCGAGTCGCAGGAGCGCATGATGGCGGTCGTCGAGCCGGCCAACGTTCCCCGGTTCCTGAGCGTCTGCGCGAAGTGGGGTGTGCAGGCCACGGTCATCGGTGAAGTGACCAGCACCGGCCGGCTCGAGATGACCTGGCAGGGCGATACGGTCGTCGACATCCCGCCCGGCACCGCCGCGGATGAGGGGCCCGTGTACTCCCGCCCGCTGGCCCGGCCCGGCTGGCAGGACGAGCTGGCCGCCGCCGACCCCGCCGCGCTGCCGCGCCCGTCCGGGGCCAGCGGCCTGCGTGCCACGCTGCTGTCCCTGCTTGGCTCGCCCAGCCTCGCGGACAAGACCTGGGTGACCGAGCAGTACGACCGCTACGTGCGCGGCGACACGGTCCTGGCCATGCCCGAGGACAGCGGGCTGATACGTATCGATGAGGAAACCGGGCTGGGAGTGGCGCTGGCCACCGACGGCAACGGCCGCTACGCGCTGCTCGACCCGTACGCGGGAGCGCAGCTCGCGCTCTGCGAGGCGTACCGCAACGTGGCCGCGACCGGCGCCCGCCCGCTCGCCGTGACGAACTGCCTGAACTTCGGGTCGCCCGAGGACCCGACGGTGATGTGGCAGTTCGCCGAGGCGGTCCGCGGCCTCGCCGACGGCTGCGCCGTGCTGGGCGTGCCCGTCACCGGGGGGAACGTCAGCTTCTACAACCAGACCGGCGAAGCCGCCATCCAGCCGACCCCGGTCATCGGGGTACTGGGCGTGCACGACGACGTGCGCCGTCGGCTGTCGATTGGGTTCACCGCCGACGGGGCGCGCATTTTCCTGCTGGGACGTACCGGCGCCGAGTTCGGCGGATCCGCGTGGGCCCAGGTGGTGCACGGGCACCTGGGCGGCCGCCCACCGCAGGTCGATTTCGGGGCAGAGCAGAGCCTGGCGGAGGTGCTCGCCGCCGCGGCCGCCTCCGGCGTGGCGTGCGCCGCCCACGACCTGTCCGACGGCGGCCTCGCGGTCGCGCTCGCCGAGTCGTGCCTGCGCGGCGGGTTCGGTGCCCGGGTCACACTGCCCGGGGATGTCTTTACCTCGCTGTTCAGCGAATCGGCAGCCCGGACCATCGTCGCCGTCCGCCCGGGGGCGGAGACGGAGTTCGCGCAGCTCTGCGCCAGGTACGCGGTGCCCGCCGTCGACATCGGCGCCGTAGGCGGGCACCAGCTGGAGGTCACGGATGCCTTCGTGATCTCGCTGAAGGAACTGGCCGACGTGCACGGCGGCGCCATCCCGGCGATCTTCGGCTGACGGCCCCGATGCCCGCCCAGCCCGCCCAGCCCTTTCACCGCCCGGCGGCCCCCGGCGGGGGTCAGCGGGCCCGGCGCCCCCGGGGCCCGGACCCGCGGGACGCGGGGAGCGTGACCGCCGTGACCCGTGCGCTCGATGCCGGCGACCCGCCCCCGCCCGACGCGCTTCGCGGCGCGGTCCGGTACCTGCTGGCCGTACTCGCCGAGACCGTGCCCGGCCGGGCCGTGGAAGTGCGCGTGCCCCCGGTGGCCGCCGTACAGTGCGTGCCCGGCCCCCGGCACACCCGGGGCACGCCGCCCAACGTCGTCGAGACCGACCCCGTCACCTGGATCCGGCTGGCGATCGGACGGCTTCAGTGGGCCGAAGCGGTCGCCATCGGCGCCGTCCAGGCCAGTGGGCCACGCGCTGACCTTGCGCCATACCTGCCGGTTCGCGCGTGTGGCGGCGCCGGCGCGCCATCTGCTCACTAGAATGGTGGTGTGCCAAAGCCCGACGGCCGCCTGACCGATGAGCTCGATCCCTCCGACCGGCCGCCACGAGACGCCTGCGGCGTATTCGGCGTCTGGTCGCCGGGTGAGGACGTCGCCAAGCTGGCCTACTACGGCCTGTACGCCCTGCAGCACCGAGGCCAGGAGTCAGCCGGGATCGCGGTCAGCGACGGTGGCCGCATCGTCGTCTACAAGGACATGGGCCTTGTCGCCCAGGTCTTTGACGAATCAGCCCTGGAAGCCCTGCGCGGGTACATCGCCGTCGGCCACTGCCGGTACTCGACCTCGGGTTCCTCGGTATGGGAGAACGCCCAGCCGACCTTCCGTGCCATCGGGGACGGCGGCCTGGCTCTCGGGCATAACGGCAACCTGATCAACACGCTGGAACTGGCCGGAATGCTGGGTACCGACGCCAGTCCGGAGTACCGGCAGCCCGCGGCGACGTCCGACACGGACGTGCTGACCGCGCTGTTCGCCCGGCGGCCTGCGTCCCGCCCGACCGGCGCGGCCACCGCCAGTGCTGACATCGAGGAGATGGCGCTGGCCACGCTCCCGCTGGTACGCGGAGCGTACTCGCTGGTCTTCATGAACGAGCGGACCCTGTACGCCGCGCGCGACCCACAGGGCTTCCGGCCGCTGCTGCTCGGCCAGCTCGCGACCGGATGGGCGGTGGCCAGCGAGACCGCGGCGCTGGAGATCATTGGGGCCAGCTTCGTGCGGGAGATCGAGGCTGGTGAGCTGATCACCATCGACGAACGCGGTGTGCGGTCGCGCAGGTTCGCGGCCGCCCAGCCCAAGGGCTGCCTGTTCGAGTACGTCTACCTGGCCCGCCCGGACACGACGATCGCGGGCCGGAACGTGCAGGCCACCCGGGTGGAGGTCGGCCGCAAGCTCGCCGCCGAGCATCCCGCTGACGCCGATCTCGTGATCCCGGTGCCGGAGTCGGGCACGCCCGCCGCGATCGGCTATGCGGAGGCCAGCGGCATCCCCTACGGGCAGGGCCTGGTCAAGAACTCCTACGTCGGCCGGACCTTCATCCAGCCGAGCCAGACCATCCGGCAGCGCGGCATCCGGCTGAAGCTGAATCCGCTGACCGGGGTGGTGGCCGGGCGGCGCCTGGTCGTCGTGGACGATTCGATCGTGCGGGGGAACACTCAGCGCGCCATCGTGGCCATGCTGCGCGAGGCGGGCGCGGCCGAAGTGCACGTGCGGATCTCCAGCCCGCCGGTTAGCTGGCCGTGCTTCTACGGTATCGACTTCGCCACCCGGGCCGAGCTGATCGCGGGCCACGAGACGGTGGCCGAGATCTGCGCCTCGATCGGGGCCGACTCACTGGGCTACATTTCGCTGGGCGGCCTGACCGAGGCCACGACGCTCCCGGCCAGCCAGCTGTGCCGTGCCTGTTTCGACGGGATCTACCCGGTCCCGGTCGAGGAGACCGAGCGCGGCAAGTACCTTCGCGAGCCGGGAACGCTGGCTCTGGAGGAGGCCGCTCCGTGACCAGCCGCCACGGCGACCGCGTTTCCGGTGACGGTGGTTCCGGCGGCGGGAGTCTCGGGGCGGGCGCCAGCGACCCGGCGGCGGCCGGGCCGGGGCGGGCCGGCGGGCTCAGCTACGCTGCTGCGGGCGTGGACATCGAGGCCGGTGACCGGGCCGTCGACCTGATGCGGTCCTCGGTGGCCAGTACGGCGCGGCCGGAGGTCATGGGGGGTATCGGAGGGTTCGCCGGCCTGTTCGACGCGGCCAGGCTCGCGGCCTACCGGCATCCCGTCCTGGCCACCTCGACCGACGGGGTCGGCACCAAGGTTGTGATCGCGAGCCGGCTCGGTATCTACGACACCGTCGGCATCGACCTGGTGGCCATGGTCGCCGACGATCTGGCTGCGTGCGGCGCGGAGCCGCTGTTCATGACCGACTACGTGGTCTGCGGCGTGATCCGGCCGCAGCGGGTCGCTGCGATCGTCTCCGGTGTGGCGCGCGGCTGTGCGCAGGCCGGCTGCGCCCTGCTCGGCGGCGAGACCGCCGAGCATCCGGGGCACCTCGGCCCGGACGACTTCGACCTGGCGGGCGCGGCGACCGGGGCCGTGGAGGCGGACGCGATCCTTGGCGCCAGCCGGGTCCGCCCGGGCGACGCGGTGATCGCGATGGCCTCCTCCGGCCTGCACTCCAACGGGTATTCGCTGGTCCGGGAGATCCTCAGGCGGGCCCAACTGGACCTGGAGCAGGAGCCGGCCGAGCTTGGCCGGGCGCTGGGGGAGGAGCTGCTCGTTCCGTCCCGGATCTATGCACGTGACTGCCTGGCCCTCGCTGAACGCTGCGATGTGCACGCTTACGCCCACATCACAGGCGGCGGCCTGGCCGGCAACCTGGCGCGCGTCCTGCCGACCGGGGCGGACGCGGTGCTGCACCGGGGCACGTGGCAGCCGCCCGCCATCTTCGGGGTCCTGGCCCGGGCCGGAGCGGTGCCGCCCGCCGAGATGGAGCGTGTGTTCAACATGGGGGTCGGCATGACCGTCGTGGTCCGCCGGTCCAGCACCGACGAGGCGCTGGGCGTGCTGGCCTCGCGGGGTGTGACCGCGTGGGTGCTGGGCGAGATTGTTCCCGGTACCGGCGAAGCCCGGCTGACCGGCACCCACCCAGCGGCAGGCTAGCTGCCAGCCCGAGCTCTCAGCCGATAGCGTCAGTGCCGGTCAGCCGGGCCCGTCCACCGGGCTGATCTGCTACTGCCGGTCCGGCCGTACTGATGCGGCCGGCGTATGCTGCTTCAGGCCGTTGAGCGGGAGCGTTGACTAAGAAGCCGACCATTCGTCGTCGTCTTCTTCCCCGCCGTCGTCGTCGTCTTCGTCGTGGTCCGCGCCGACCGGATCGTAATCCCGGTCCGGCTGATCCGCTCCCACGCCCAGCTCCGCACGCAGCCGGTCAAGGTCCGTGCCGCCGCTGTTGTACTTGAGCTGGCGGGCCACCTTCACCTGCTTGGCCTTGGCTCGGCCGCGCCCCATTGGCTCGACCCCCTCGAACGTCCGGAGCCTGGTCAGGCCCCACGATGTCTGTCTGCTGCATCGCTGGCTTTCCGCACAACAAACGAACCCGCCGAACTCCCCCTGCGGGAGTGTGACGCGCACCAGCTTCCGTACAGGTATTACCGTACCTGCTTTGCGGCCCCCATGCCTACGCTGAGGGGTTCCTGGACGGTACTGCGTCCTGCCCGGATTGTGCCTTGCTGGGTCTCAGCCGCCCAGCCAGATGCCGCGGAGCCTGCCGACATCGGACATCCGCTGCTCCGCGAGCCGGTCCGCGGCGGCGGACGGCGGCACGCCCTCGGCGCCCGCGATCTCGAAAATGCGCGCCGTGGTGGTGAATATCTGCTCGGCACGCGCCCTGGCCCGCTCGAAGTTGAAACCGGCCAGCTCGTCGGCGACCTGGATGACGCCACCGGCGTTGACCACGTAATCCGGTGCGTACAGGATGCCCCGGTCGGCGAGCAGTTTCTCGACCCCGGCGTGCGCGAGCTGGTTGTTGGCCCCGCCGCAGATGATGGCGGCGCCCAGCGTAGCGGCCACGTCATCGTCCACCGCGCCGCCCAGCGCGCACGGAGAGTACACGTCGAGGTCGGCGGCGAGCAGGTCCGCGGTGCTGGCCACGACCTCCACGCCCGGATGACCGGCCCGGACGCCATCGGTCGCGGCCTCGCTGACGTCGCAGATCACCACCTCGGCGCCGTCGTCCACCAGGTGGTCGACCAGCTTACGGCCCACCTTTCCGACGCCCTCGACGCCAACCCGGCGCCCGCGCAGGCTGGTGGACCCCCATACGTGCCCGGCCGCAGCCCGCATGCCGGCGAACAACCCGAGCGCGGTCAGCACCGAGGAATCTCCAGCCCCCCCGTAGGCTGCGGTACGGCCGGTGACGTAAGAGCATTCCCGCGCGATGATGTCCATGTCCTCGCTGCGCGTGCCGACGTCGCAGGCGGTGATGTAGCGCCCGCCGAGGGAGCTGATGAAACGGCCGTACGCGCGCAGCAGCGGCTCGGTCTTCAGCTCTGCCGGATCACCGATGATGACGGCCTTGCCGCCGCCGTGGTCCAGGCCGGCCAGAGCGTTCTTGTAGGCCATGGCGGCCGAGAGCCGCAGCGCATCGGCGAGGGCTTCGTCCTCGCTGCCGTAGGGGTAGAAGCGGGTCCCGCCGAGAGCGGGCCCCAGGGCAGTGGAGTAGATCGCGATGATCGCTTTCAGTCCGCTCCGGGTGTCCTGGCAGAAGGCGACCTGCTCGTGGCCGGCCCGGCCGGTACTGCCAATGCCTTGGTGAGGCGCTGTGAACACGTGCGTCACTGGAGTGACTCTTCCGGTCGTGCCCGCGCCCCTGGCCAGCGCGGGATCTGCCTTCAGCTTAGGGGGCCGCAGGCCGCTGGCGCGGCCCGATGCGCCTGGGCCCTGCTCGCGGAGAGTGACATCCATCTGAGCGGGATGTGGGCCGTTTGCCGCCATGTCATGGCGAGTAATGATGTCGTTGTCAGCTAGGCCAGCTCTGCTGGGCTCTCGGTCGCGGAGATCGCGGCGGCGGTCAGCGGCCTATGCCGGGACGAGCCCGAGCTGGCCACCCCCGTGTACCGGCGGGCCGCGGGCCGGTGTCAGGCCTTGCGGGCGGCCGAGACGGCGAACTGAGCCGCCACGGGCCTGCCAGGCTTCGCCGGGTGGGTGCGACGTTACCGGGCGGTCAGGGTGAGTACTCACCTGACACCGGGCCTGCGAGGCGTACCACGGCCTGTGCAGGTCTTAGTAGACCTATTTTCGGTCGGTCATAACGCTGGCCACATGTCCCGATCTGTCCCGGGCGTCGCTGCGGCCGGAAGATGGTTCCCGGCCCGGCGAACTTACCGTGCTTAGTCGGCTACCTTTCGTGTGTGCGGCCGGCCGGCGCCTGTTACCGAACGTAATCGCTTGGCTCAGCCGGCCGCTGCTGGCCGGTTGCTCACCCGGGGCGTTAAACGCCAGCCAGTTCCTCACAGATATGTGAACATAGGTAACTATATGATGTTAACCGGCGAGGCTGCTATGACCGTCTCGTGAGTGCTTGCCGCGTCTGCCGGGCTCGGGTATCTGGCGGCCCCGGTCGCAGTATTTCCGAATCTGCCATGATGCGACTCTAAGTATCGCTACACTTACGCTGAGTGACAGAGACTGGACAGCGCAAAGAACTATTCGATAGAAAACTTTGCGCCGGGTGGTCGACTTGTTACCGGTGGTGATGGCAATATGGTCTCTGTACACCATATGGGACACAACGACAGGCTCCGGTAAGGAGCTCCACGCAAGAACGAACGCAAGGATCGCAAGTTTCGGTCCAGGAGGAGAGGCCGCAAGATGGCTGCACGTACACCCGAGGCAGAGCCGCTGCTGACGCCGGCCGAGGTCGCGACGATGTTTCGAGTCGACCCGAAGACGGTGACGCGGTGGGCCAAGGCAGGCAAGCTGACGTCCATCCGCACGCTCGGCGGGCACCGCCGTTACCGGGAGACTGAGGTCCGCGCCCTGCTCGCCGGCATACCGCAGCAGCGTTCCGAGTGACGGCTGCCGCACTCGCGTGCCAATGTCATGCGCCAAGGGGAGGCAGCTATCTGCCGGGCGCGCTGCACGCGGCGGCAGTCATCCACTCAGTAGGGGGGGTCGGCCCCGGTGGACAGAGTGCCACTTCGGGCCGTGTTTCGCCGGCAGGCGCAAGGACGCCGCGCCTCGCGGACGCGCGCTGCCGGGGCCGATCCAGCTAAGCACATCTAAGGGCAGACCGAGGCAGTCAACCGCTCTCCATGGTTACACTCAGTAATAATCTGTAGTGATCTGTAATCATGCCTGCTGAATAGCGGTGTTCGCCATCCCGGTCCGCGTTAAGACGAGTGGACGCAACGTATGGTCGGCCGTCTCGGTCGGGGACGCGGCACTGCCTCGCGTTCATGGGGAGGGATCGCACGATGCGTGATCCAGAGTTGGCCGCGCGTGCCGGTAACGCCGCAGCGCGGCTGGAACAGGCATGGGAGCGCTGGCGAGCGCTGCATGGGCTGGCGGGACCTTCGGACTCGCTGGCCAGCTACGTAGGTTACTCACTCAAGGAGCCGATGGGCCAGCCACGCGTGGTCATCGGCGTTGCCGCCACGGAGGCCGAGCACTTCGCGGATTTCCTTGAGAATCACGACTGCGCCGCAGTCGCGCAGGAAGAGCTGCCGCCAGTGAACGGCTCAGCTCACCTGCCGGTCAACGGGAACGCGCTCACGCCCTGCGACAAAGCGTCCGAGC
>JBEKCN010000029.1:0-10792 GCA_050014855.1 Streptosporangiaceae bacterium
GAAGGTGGCCTGTCGTGCCGGGAAATTCCTCACGGCGACCCTTTCATTCCGGCGGCGCGCGAAAGTCACGCAAACGGCCCAACCGGTAACCGGTCGCCATAGTGGCAGATATCGCCAGCCAACTCGCTGGCCTTGGGGCGATATACGTCAGCTGACGGATGTTTCCCCCGCGCGCCCGCCGGGCGCCGGCGTGCACGCTCTGGACCGGCGCCAGCTGGCGACGATCACGGCAGAAACGCGGTCCGGTGAACGGTTGCTGGCGCCCCCGCCGTCCACCATCAGCGCAGGTGAGGGGCTAGGTCGGTCGGTCCCGGAGAGACGGCTGGGCGGATAATCCGCGGTTACTTGATCCGCAGAGCCACCAGCAACCGTTACCGGGTTCCGCGGCGGGTCCCTTTGGTTCCGACATCCGTCAGCTGACGGATGTCTTGCTGTGCAACTTGCATGAGACTTGCTCTGCAAGTAACGGCGTCTGTTTTGCTACTTCGACCTGGTCCTCAAGCATCCGGAGGTGCGGGACATGTTCCCCGTCTCGATGGGGGCACAGCGCAGCCATCTCCTCCGCGGGCTGACGAAGCTCGTGGAAGCTGGCCGACGTGGGCGTGACAGGCGCCGGGTGGCGGTAGAAGTTCGGCGACGTGTCGAAGTTCTGGTAATGGCGGTGGAAGACCGGGGTCGCCGAGGATGCGGCGGGCGGCACGATCCAGGTCCAGTCAGCCGGGCATGTCCGGCCGTGTCGTTCTTCCCGCTCCATGTGCTGGAGAAAGCGGACCGACTCGGTGTGATGGTCGGTGATCGCGACGCCGGCGGTGCTGAACGAATGCAGGACCGCGAGGTTGAGCTCGGTCAGTGCCTTGTCTTTCCACAGGTTCCGGTCGTTGGCCGTGGACAGGCCCATGTGCCGGGCAATCACCGGCAGCTCGTCGTAACGGCCACTGTCGCCGAGGTCACGCGATCCGATCTCCGTGCACATGTACCAGCCATTGAATGGCGCGGCCGGATAACGGACGCCGCCGATGTCCAGGTACATGTCGCTGATGACCGGTACGGCGTACCACCGCAGCCCGAGGTTGGCGAACCAGCGAAACTCCGGATGTTCGATTCCTATCTCGAGCACTGCGTCGTCGGGCACCTCGTGCATGGTGACCGGCGCGCCGGCCTCCTGCACGAGCAGCGGAAGTATGTCGAACCGCCCAGCCGGGCGGCCGCCGGGCCAGCCCAGAGCGCGGGCCTGCCGGGTGAGATCGGCGCTGGCGGGGTCCCCGATGACGCCGCCCCCGACGATGTCGTAGCCCGCATACCGAATCAGCTGGGAGCTGAGGATCCGCGGCCCGGGGCGGTCCGGCGTGTCCGGTGCGAACACAGTGATCATCGGCCGGATCCGGCCATCATTGGTCGCCTCGCGCAGGTGCGTCACCGACTCGGTGGTGATGTCCCGTGCCGTAGTGACCTCGCGGCGGTCTCGCACCCGCAGGCTCCGCCAGTACAGCCGCCCGATGCATCGCGAGCTGTTCCGCCAGGCAATACGCGCGCCAAAGGCCAGCTCAGCTGGAGTGTGCCAGTAAGTGCCCGACGCCTCGATCTCACGGCGAACCTGCCGGATCCGCCGCTCGGGCGGCCCCAGGGCATTCTCCGTGTGGAACAGCGTGATGAACCGCTCGGCGCTGGCCAGCAAGCCGTCGGGAGCAGACAGGTCACCGCCCGCAGGAGCAGACGGGCCGTAGCCCGCAGGAGCAGACGGGCCATAGCCCGGCAGAGACAACCCACCCACGAAGACCTCCCGGGTAGCGTCGGGCTGCTGCGCCCCCCGATAGCGGGCGGCCAGCGGCCTCCGGCCACCGGAGAGTGCAGCACCATCGAGCACTACCAGCCTGGCCGCTCATCTTGCTCTCGCCTTGACGCTTACCTTGCCCCCCGGGTCGCGCGCAGGGTCGCGCATCAAGACGGAGAACCGCAAGCCGGAGAACCGCGGCGGCACGCCGGACTAGCCGGAAAACCGCGGCGGCAGGCCAGATTAGGAGATGCGAGCGGCAAGGGCGGGCGTCATGGTCTCTATGCGTATCCGCACGGACTCCGCCGCCGGCACGCCGAGCCGCTCGAAGATGTCGAGGGCCTGCCGCAAGGCAATCCGCCCGGCCTCGAACCGCTGTGTGTCCAGCATCGCTTCCGCGATTCCTTCGAGGATCTTGCCTTCCTCGTGCGGGTCGCCGATCTCTCGGGACAGCTTGAGCGCGGCGTGATAGTGATCAAGCGCCTCGCCGTACCGGCCCGATCCGCGAGATATATCGGCAATCAGGCGAAGGGCGATCAATTGCTGGGACAGGTTCCCAGTATCTTCTGCGATCAGACGCGCCCGCTGATGATGAACAAGTGCCTCGTCATAGCACGACGCGCTCTGGTAGATGGCGCCGATGTCATTGAGCACCTCGGCTTCATCCGGCAGGTCGCCGATGTCCCGGTAAATCGTGAGTGCCCGCCGGCAGGCCGCCAGTGCTTCCCCATAGCTGCCCTTGTAGCGGTGGACGCGGCCAATGTTGTGGTGCAGGATCGCTTCGTTCTGCGGCCCGCCTATCTCGCGAAATATCTGCAGAGATTTCTGGTAGGCGTCGAGCGCGTCCCGATGGTAACCGCCGCACAGCTGGACCTGGCCCAGATTGTTGTGCACCTTCGCTTCCCCGCGCCGGTCGCCGGCGTCACGGTAGAGGGCCAGCGCCTCCCGCATCTGAGCCTGCCCCTCGGGGTAACGGCCCAGAAAACCGCAGGTAATGCCGGAATGGCTCAAGGTATCGGCCACGCCCCGCGAGTCCACGGCGGCGCGGTAGAGAATCCGTGCTTCCTCGAAGTAGGCGAGCGCCTCACGGGAACGGCCCGTGCGCTGGTGCGCCTGGCCCATCTGGTCGAGGGCCGCGGCCTCGCCGCTCCGGTCGGCCAGCGACCGGTAGATCGCCGCGGCTTCCTCCGCCAGGGGGATCGCCGCCTCGTGCTGCCCGGTCTGCTGGCGCACCGCGCTCAGCGCCAGCGCCGCCCGCGCGATCCGCGCCGGATCCGCGATACTCCGGCTGGCCTGCAGGGCCAGGGCGTGGGCGGCCGCCGCCTCGTCCCAGTACGCCCTGGTTTCCATGAAGTCGGTCAGCAGGTCGATGAGGTCGGCGCACTTGCCCTTCCACTCGTGCCGGCCCGCGTAGCGCGCGGCCTGCAGGATGTTGCGCCACTCCGATTCCAGCCAGCCTGCCGCGTCCTCCTGCGTCCCCAGGACCGGGCTCCCGCCAGGCAGCTGGGCCGGTGGTGCCGAAGCCCGGCGCCGGAGCGGGTACAGGACCCGGTCGGCCAGGTCGGTGGTGTGCAGGTAGTAGTCAAGGAGCCGGCCTACGGCCTGCCGCTGCCCGGTCCCGGGGCCATCTTCCGTGGCGCGCGTGGCCGCATAGCCGTGGATGAGATCATGGAAGCGGAACTGTCCGCTGGGGATCTGGGTCAGCAGGTGATAATCCAGCAGGGCGACGAGCGCCTTCTCCGCCTCGGCGAGGGTACAACCGCCGAGCGCGGCCGCGGTCGGCAGGCTGAAGCAGGCACACGGACTGATGCCCAGCCGCCGGAAGAACTGCTGATGGTCGGGCTCCAGCGCACGGTAGGACAGATCGAAGGCGGCTGTCACCTCCGGGGCCGCCGCGCCAGTGTCACCCAGCGACGCCGGAGACTGCGACAGTTCGTCGATCAGGCCGCTGAGGCTCGACGGGCCATCCTGCGCGATCCGGCTGGCGGTGAGCTGGATCGCCAGCGGCAGCCGCCCGCACAATTCCACCACCGCCGCGATCTGACCGGCGTCTGTGGCCCGGCGCTCGCCAACGACCCGCCGGAACAACGTGATGGCCTCGTCTACCGACAGAACGTCAAGGGTCAGCGAACGGCCGCCGAAGTCGGGAAGCCTACGCCGGGTGGTGATCAAGATCAGGGACTGGCTCAGCACCGGCAGGAGCGGGCCGATCTGGTCGTGCCCGGCCGCGTCGTCCAGGATCACGACGGCGCGACGCCGGCTCAGGTGAGCCCGCCACAGGGTGGTGCGCTCACCGATGGTTTCCGGTATCTGCGCGGCCGGCACGGACAGCATCTGGAGCAGGCGGTACAGCGCCTCGGCGGGGTCGAGCGACGGGCTCCCGGGATCGTGGGAGTGAAGGTTGAGATAGAGCATCCCGTCCGGGTACTGCCCGGAGACCAGGCGGGCCGCGCGGATCGCCAGCGCGGTCTTTCCCGCGCCCGGCATGCCCTCGACGACGGCGATCCCCGGGATGCCGCCCTGCTCCCCGGTGAGCGAGGCGAGCTCTTTGTCGCGGCCCACGAATTCCGCCGTCTCGGGCGGAAGGGTGTCGGGCGGTGCCGCGCCGGCCGGGCGCCGTCCGGCGGGCCGGACGGCCAGCCCGGAGTCGCGGCCCAGGATGCGCTGATGAAGCTCGGACAGCATCGGCCCCGGTTCTGTGCCCTGCTCCTCAACCAGGCGGCCGCGGGTCTCCCGGTAGAGGCTCAGGGCGTCGGCCGGCCGTCCACTCCGGCAAAGAGCGGTCATCTGGTGGGCGACGAGCGTTTCGTCCGACGGGTACTGAACCAGCATCTGGCGGAGCTCACCGACCAGATCGGCGTGCCGGCCCAGCTCCAGCTCGGACCCGACCCGCTCCACAATGGCGGCCCGGCGCTCTTCCTCGAGAGCGTCACGCATCCGCGCGGCCCAGTCACCGGGGATCCCGGCCAGCGCCTCGCCGCGCCACAGCGTGTCCGCCTCGCGCAGCAGCCCGGCGGCCTGCTCGTAATCGCCGCTGGCGGCGAGGGCATCCGCCTGCCGGCGCAGCCGGCGGAACTGATGCACGTCGATCGTCTCGGGATCGACTTCGAGCAGGTAGCCGTGCGCCCGCCCCACCAGCCGCACGTCGTCCCCCACGGCCTGCCGCAGGGACGCCCGGAGCCTCGCCACGTAGACCGAAAGGCTATCCCTGGCCTTGGGCGGAGGCGCCGTATCCCAGAGCCGGTCAATGAGGGTCTCGACCGGGACCAGCGCCCGCGGCGCCAGCAGGAGCATGGCCAGGATGGATCGCGCCCGGGCACGCCCAAGATCACGACGCCGTCCGGCCGACCAGAGCTCAATCGGCCCGAGGGCCCGGAATTCCATGATCGCCTTGCACCTTCTACCGGCCGTCGAGAGGTCGTAGCTGATACCCGAACAGGAATGTGCCGAGCATCCCTTTTGAGGCTAATACCAAAGGCCGGCAATTCCCAGCCGTAGCCGCGGGGAACTAGCGAACCATCGAATGCCGCGGCCGTTGCCTTGCCCCTCACTTGCGATGCAACTTTCACGGCCAATTTCAAGCCTGGCCGCCGGCCCATCCGGCGGAACATCTTCTGCCGGGCTCCTTGCTCATCCGCTGGCCATCCAGATCGTCTGCGGGCCAGCCCCGGAAGCTCAGCTTAGGGCTACAGAAAGCCCGCGAATCTGAAGCAGTTTCGGGCGAAATCGCGGCATTGGCACACTTATTGCATTGTGCACATATACGACCACGTTCAGGCTCGGTGGACAGCGCCAAAGAGGGCCTGGAAAATCGTCGTGGAATTTAGCTGAATGGCGTATCACGAGACGGATAGTGCGGTAGTTTCGGTATTGAGACGGTCTGCGCAGACCTCATATCTAAGTTACCGATAAGGGGATCGCCTCGATGACGACTTATCAGCCGAAGCATGCCATAATTGGCCCGGCCGAGGGCCTGGCGGAGGTATCGCGGGCCCATCCGCCGCGCCGGGCGGCGCGGGGGGTTCTCATTCTGGCTCTCGTGCTCGGCGGCCTCGGCGCCGAGGGTGCCGTCACCTCGGGCCACAACCCCGGCGACCAGGCAAGTACCTATCACGCGGCAGGTGACAATCGTCCCGCAGCCAGCGCTTACCTGACCAGCTCCGGTCACGTCAAAGCTGATCCTTATATGTGGTAAAGCCAAGTATCACGCTCAGCAGCTAGGCATCTTTGCTGAGCTGGTAACCGGCTCCAAAGCCGAGCCCATGAACCCGAAAGTGGCCGATTTCCACTGCCGTAACAGCAGGAATCGGCCACTTTCTGCGCGCCAGTTAATGTGCCGCCGCAGGGCAGTCATGGCCTGCGGCCGACTGGGCCAGGATCTGGGCCAGGATCTGGGCCAGGATCATATCGTGCCGCTGTCCGTGTCCCTTCAATGCCGCCGGTATCCGTTGTTGCCATCAATCGGCCGGTGCCCGTTACTATCAATGGCCCGTGTCCCGGCAGTTGTCTTGACTTGTGCCGCTTCCTGGAGTGAAGCTGCTTCCTTGCGCTCCCACTCCTCGATACCGCGCAGGATTCCCTCGGTGTAAGCGCGCAGGTGCGCCCGGTAGACGCCACTGTAGGTGCGCAGATACGCCAGTTCCGCCTGCGCGGCGCGCTGCTCTTCGTCGGACTGAGGCGCCGCGGCCACGTCCAGCGCGGAGACTGCTGCCTCGCGGGCCTTGGCGTGTGCGTCGTCCAGGATCATGTCCGAGTGCTGCTGGGCATCCTGCATGATCTCATCGCGGCGCCGCCTGGCCTCCTCGGTCAGCCGGCTGCTGTAATCCTGCGCATCGGCCACGTACTTCTCGGCGGTAACCTGCGCGGTTGACAGTATCCGCACCGCGTGTACATGCGCGTCTGCCTCGCCGAACAGGACCGTCTGCGCATCACCGTCGACCTCTCCGGCGATGATCCGGCGGCGCAGCCGCTGAACCTCCTGCCACAGGGACGTGCGGTCGTTCACCAGACGCACGAACTCGGCGTGGACCCCGCCGAGGAACTCCCGCACAGGTCCTTCCTCATAGCCACGCCGACCCAACCGCGACGTAGGAAATATCACGGTCTGCAGCTCTTCGGGGCTCATCCGGCTCTGCTCGTCGAACCATGCTGTGGTCAAGGCTCGCTCCACCCGAAATCCTCGATGTGTATGTGATCCTCCGCCATGCCCGCCGAGGCAAGCTGAGCGGCAGCGTCCCGGACCATCTGGGTCGGGCCGGCCAGGTAGGCGTCATGGCCTGACCAATCGCCGTGCCGGGCTACTACATCCGGAAGGCTACCGGCCTCGCCAGCGAACCTGGGGTCGGCCGAAACGACTGGCGTGACGGTCAGCCACGAGTACTGGGCAGCCATCTTCTCCAGGCTGTCCAGGTCATAAAGCCCGTCGGCGGTCCGCGCACCGAAGAACAGGTGTACTCTCGGCGGCTGCGGCAGCGTGGCCGCCTGGTCGAGAACGGCTTTCAGCGGGGCCAGCCCGGTACTTCCCGCCACCAGCAAGAGGTCCCGGCCGCAGAAGGGCTGACTCAGCGTGAGAACCCCGACGGGAGGCCCGAGCCTGAGCTCGGCGCCAGCGATCGTCGTGCTGGTGAGCGCCATGCTCACGGCGCCGCCGTCGATCAGCCGGATGTGAAACTCCAGCAGCCCGTCCTGGCGCGGCGCGTTCGCCATGGAGTAGTAGCGCCACAGCCTGGGGCGGCTGGGGGATTCGATCGCCACGGACTGCCCCGGCAGGTAGTCCAATCGCGGCTCCGGCTGGACGAACAGCACGGAGACATCGAACGACCTTCGCTCGTGGCCCACGACCTGGCCCCGCCACCACGGCGGGCGCAGCAGCTCGTCCGCGCTCGCCGCCGTCGTCATGACGGAACCGATGAGCTCATAGGCTGCCGTCCAGTCGGCGGCCAGCTCCGGCGTCCAGGCTGGCCCGGAGAAATGTTCCAAGGTCGCCAGCAGACTGGAGCCGACCGCGCCATAGTGCTCGGCGATAACGCCGAACTTGCGGTGATCGCGGCCCAGGCCCTGAAGGAACACGGTCAGATCAGCAACGCTGTCCACCTGTGAGACGATTTTCACCAGCGCGTCGACGAGGTGGCTGCGCTGCGCCGTCATCGAGACGGGGAACATGTCCCGCACCTCGGGGTGCTTCAGGAACAAGTCGGAGTAGAAGAAAAGCGGTAGCTCGTCACCGTGCACCGCGACATGGGCGAAGCTTTCCCGCAGCCGGGCAACGTTCAACGTCCCGCCTCTCTCCGTCATCGCCAAGCGGGCGGCTCCCGGCAGGCTGACTTGCGGCCCGGGGATCGGCTCACCTACCGCACGCCGGTCATGCCCTCCTTGCAGAGCAAGTCTCATGCAAGTTGCACGGCGAGACATCCGTCAGCTGACGTATCTCTGAAGCAGCCGCCACATCCAGCCGGCCTTGGCCGCCGCCGGCATTAATAGCGGCTACGAAGCAGCCAGCCAGCGGAGGGGACACGGACTGCCGATCCAGGCCTGCGGCCGGCAAACAAAAACGGAGGACTCGCTGGGGCCCTCCGTTTTGTTTCAGACGAACAGCTATCTCTACCGGACGCTACGCCTATGCCGGCGGACGCTACGCCTATGCCGGGACGGTCACTGCGTACCGAAGCTGTCGAACTCGCCGTTTCGCGCGCCGCCGAGGAAGGCGTGCCATTCGTCGGGCGTGAACCGCAGTACCGGCCCCCCGGGGTCCCGGCTGTTACGAAGGCCGATGGTGCGACCCGGCAGGCTCGCCACCTCAACGCAGTTGCCGTTGGAGAAACTCAGAGAGCTCTTAACCCAGTTAGGACCCGAATCCGGCCTTTCCGGTGAACTTCCGAACATAGGTCTTCCCACGATTACCTCACTGTTTGTCGGATTTTATCCCCAGAATGCACAGAGTGTACGATGAGCATTACTCAACGTAGCGACCCGTTTTCTCCTGAGATTAGCAGGCATCACTCTGGCATGCGTCGTATCTGTAGACTCAGAAGCACTACGGTTCAGTCAATGTCTGTGATACCGGTGGTTTACAAACACCTCAAACGTGCTCAGGCATGGCCCCGCATCCGTAACCCAGCGTCGCTGATCGGTGCCGCTGTGGAGTCAAGCCTACTGGCAGCGGCCATGAAAGAGGCCATGATGGAAGACCGTCACCGTAACAATGCGGATGACCGGCTTGCGTTATTTAGGCACTGGCGTGCCGGTTGGCACCGGACCAATGCGACTCCGCCGTTTCGAGTATGAGCGTCCTGGACGCCGCCGGGTCGAGGGCCGCATCGGCGAGCATCTGGAAGGCGATCCTGTGCAGGTACGTTTCCCTCTCCCCCTCCAGGATGAAGCCGCTCTTCAGCTGCTCAGTGCTTACTACCTCTTGCAGCATCGCATCGCTATCGGCAACAAAGTCGAAGATGACAAACGACTCCCCGAAGACCGTGTGCTGCGCGTCAAGGGGAAGAATCTGCAAGGTAAGGTTTGGCCGGTCAGCCTCTCGTGCGAGATGCCGAAGCTGCTCATACATCACCGAATCGTCCCCGATCCGGCGTTGCAGAACTGATTCATCGAGCACCACCGTCAGCTGACGCTCTTCGCGACTCAGTATCTGCTGACGTCGCATGCGGACGTTAACCAATCGTCCGATCATGCCTGGTGGGACCGGCTCTACCCGGCTGTAGCTGCTGATGATGTGCCGGGCATAAACTTCCGTCTGCAGGAGACCAGGCACCACGTCAACGTGCCATATGGCCATCGACGTCGCCTCATGCTCGAGGCCAATGAATTGCTTATAGTCGTCGGAAAGACTGTCACCGAACTCCTCCCACCACCCCTTCTGCGCCGCATCCTCGGCGAGCCCGAGAAGGAGCGCACGGCGTTGCCCGGTGATCTGGTAGTAGTCGAGCAGCCTCTCGACTTCCCGTGGCCGCAGGCCGGTCCTGGCCCGCTCGTACCGGCTGATCTTGGAGGCCGACCACTTCAGCGCGGCGGCGACCGAGTCTCCGCTCTTGCCCTTGCTCTCCCTGATCGCGCGGAGCTCAGCGGCCAGCCGGCGCCGCCGCACCGTGGGGCTTCCTGGCGCGATCAACGGCGTCCCTCCTCGGTACCCCGCAGACGGACTAGCGGGGCGGTCACGCAGATTTCACGGAAAGAATTTGTGAAACCTTTAGTACACCGTACCCTCGCTGATCGCAACCAAAGCCTGAACCCTGAACAGCCCGCAGGAACCTTCCGATTCAGTGCCCAATACTGGGGGGCGGCATAGCCGTCCGCCGGGCCGGGGTGCGGGGCGGCAGCCGGACGGTGCCGAATTCCCCGATTGACCTGCGTCGGTGAGCGCCCGTGGCAAGATTGTGCCGGGCGAGCGTCGAACGGATGCGCCTTTCGGGCTGTCCGGCTGCCCTCGCTTGGCCATGCGCGTCGCCGGCATCGCCTTGACCATGTACGGTCATCGCCCGGGCCGGGCGACTGGACAAACTTCGAGGCAATAGCCTCGCCATCATCGACTCGGCCGCTGACGCAGGCCTATAACCTGGGCCGCCCCGGCCGGTTATCTGCCCGCGGCCCATTCACGAACTGGGCCGCGGGTACGCGACATCCCAGTGCTCTTGATCAGGATCACGCCAGCCGCGCAGAAATGCGAAGCGCTGTGACTCCTGTGCAGTGATATAGCAAGGGAGGCTGTCGTGAAGAGCTGCCCCTCAGGTTTCTGGCACAAGCCGGGCCCGTGACCAGGCCTCAGCGGGCACTAAAGGTAGTGCAACAAACATCCCGCGTATAGCGGTAGTTACCGGTTGGCCTGCCGCGGATCAGACGAATCGGCGGCAGGCCGTTTAGCCGTATGCCAGGTCAGTTCATCCGTTATAGACCCAGTCGGGGTGCACGTGAGGGGCGGTTGCCACTACAGCGCTGGGCGCCGACGTGGCCGCCAGAGTTACCGCCGAGCCAGCCAGGACCGAGCCAACTGCGCCGAGGGCCATAATGGCAGGA
>JBEKCN010000030.1:0-10603 GCA_050014855.1 Streptosporangiaceae bacterium
GCCATCCACGGCCGGCGCACGCTGGCCGGGCGACGGTTACCCGGCTCCCCGGGGCCCTGACCCGAAGCGGACCGGCCCCGGCGCTCACGGACAGGCCGAGAGGCTCTCCCCCCAGACGAGAGCGGTGGCCAGGACCTCGCCGCGATCGTCGCTTGCGCCGTCGACTTCACTGATGATCCGGTCCACGAGCCGGCTGGCCAGCTCGGCCATGGGCATGGCCACGGTGGTCAGCGCGGGGACGAGGATGCGGGAAATGACGCTCCCGTCGAAACCGGTGACGGCCAGGTCGGCGCCGATCCGCAGGCCAGCCCGGCTGGCGGCGGCGTAGCAGGCGGCGGCGAGCAAGTCGCTGCCGGTGATGATGGCCGTCGGCCGGTCCGGCGGCCGGAGCAGGTCCGTGATCGTGGCGTCGACATCCGCCGGCGCCATCGTGGCACGGACCAGCGTGACCGGGAGGCTGGCTGCCGTCATGACCTCACGGTAGCCAGCCTCGCGCTCGAGGTCCCATTTGCCCTGCGGGTCGTAACCGAAGAAAGCGATGCGGGTGTGGCCGCGGGCCAGCGCATGCTCGGTCATCTCGCGGATCGCAGCGCGGTTGTCGATGTCGATCCAGTGCTGCGGCATGCCTGGGCCCGTCCGGCCGAAGCAGGCGAAGGGGATCTGCCGCTCGGTCAGGAACGCCACCCGCGGGTCCGCGCTGGCCATAGCCGCGAGCACGAAGCCGTCGACCGACTTCGTACGGACCAGCTCCTCGATCGCCTCCAGGCCTTCGCCGTAGCTGCCGATGACCAGGACCTGATGCTTGCGCTCCCCCGCCGCGGCCACCAGGAACTGCAGGAACTCCAGCATGACCACGTTGCTGGGCTGCAGCTCGGCTCCCGGGATCGGGTAGGCGATCCGGTAGGTCCGGCCGGAGCGCAGGCTGGCTGCCCCGGTGTGCGGCTTGTACCCGAGTGCCTCGATCGCGGCCACCACGCGTTCCCTGGTGGCGGCGGCCAGGCGGCCCCGGCCGCGGACCACGTTGGAGACGGTCTGCCGCGACACCCCCGCCGCGCGCGCTACATCGTCGATTGTCGCCCGGCGGTTCATGGGCGCCCCCGGAGGTCACCTCGTCGGGACATTGGCATCCTCTTCATCTTGTCAGACGCCGGAGTCCGAACTGTGATCTAGGTCACTCAGCCGGACAGCAGGGAGATGGTCATTTCTTCCACGGCCAGCAGCGGGGCGACGCTGGCGGCCAGGCGCTCGCGGCAGCGCATGATCGCCTCGATGCGGTGCAGTGTCGCCTCCGGGCTGGAGGCGGACGCCAGTTCCCTCAGCTCGGCTTCGTGGTCGGAGTTGGCGAGCTCGACGCCGGCGTTGGCCTGGATCATCAGCACGTCCCGGTAGAAGCTGGCCAGATCGAGCAGGGCGCGGTCGAGGCTGTCACGCTTGAGCCGGGTCGCGCGGGACTTCTGCCGGTCTTCCAGGTCCCGCAGCGCGCCCGCCGCGCCGCGGACCGCCTTCGCCACCCCCTTGCCCGTCGACCCCTCGCCAAACGCCTGCCGCAGGGCTTCCCGTTCCGGCTCGTCGAGCTCTCCGGTGACCGCCTTGGCCTCATCCTCAGCCGCCTTGACCAGCGCGGCGGCGGCGGACAGGGCCGACCCCAGCGAGGTGGCGCGGGACGGCACGGCGAGCACCAGCTCCCGGTGGCTGCGCGCGTCCGCATCGGTGGCGAGCCGGCGCGCCCGGCCGATGTGCCCCTGCGCGGCGCGGGCCGCGGCCAGGGCACGTTCGGGATCGATCCCGTCCCGGGAGGTCAGCACGGCGGCCACCGCCTCAGACGACGGCACCCGCAGGGTGACCACGCGGCAGCGGGACCGGATCGTGGTCACGAGGTCCTCCGCGGACGGGGCGCACAACAGCCACACCGTCCGCGGGGCCGGCTCCTCGATGGCCTTCAGCAGTGCGTTCGCGGCCTGCTCGGTGCACCGGTCGGCGTCTTCGAACAGCACCACCCGCCACCGGCCCCCGGAGGGGGCGCCGGCTGCCCGCAGCACCAAGCCACGGGTCTGCTTCACGCCATAGGAGAGCCCGTCGGGCCGCACGACCATGAGGTCGGCGTGCGTCCCGGCCCGCACCTGGCGGCAGGCCGCGCAGTACTGGCCGGGGGGGACGCCCCCCCCTGACCCCCCAGGCGGGGAACCGCAGCCGCCGTCCGGGCAGAGCAGGGCGGCGGCGAAGGAGCGCGCGGCCACCGAGCGGCCCGAACCGGGGGGGCCGGTGAAGAGCCAGGCATGGGTCATGCCGCCCGCGGTGACCGGTTCACCCGCCTGCACGCGGGCCGCGGCGCGGGCCGCCTTCTGCAACTGAGCGACGACCATGTCCTGCCCGGCTATATCGGCGAACACCCCTTCGCCGCCGGGCGCACCGGGACCGGCGGGCTCTCCCGCCTGCCGGTGAACTGTTTCGGCGGCCATCAGCGGCGGTGATCGGATCCCGCGGCCACCGACTCGTCGACGATCGCCGGGAACGAGCCGGTGTCGGCTTCTGCGACGACCGGAACCGGATCGGGCAGCATCTCGCGCACCCGCTCCTGAATCTCCTGGGTCAGCTCGGCCGCCGGCCGGGTAGCGTCCAGGACGAGGTACCGCTGCGGATCCTGACGGGCCAGGCTGAGGAATCCGGCGCGAACCCGATCGTGGAACTCCGTCGGCTCGGCTTCGAGGCGGTCCGCGGACCGGGTGCGCCGGCCCAGGCCCGCCTGCGGCGGCAGGTCGAGCAGGATCGTCAGGTCGGGCACGAGACCGTCGGTGGCCCAGTGGCTCAGCCAGGCGACGTCTTCCGTACGCAGGCCCCGCGCGGCGCCCTGGTAGGCGAGCGAGGAGTCGGTGTAGCGGTCGGTGATGATCACGGCACCGCGCTCCAGGGCCGGGCTGATCACCTCGGCTACGTGCTCGGCCCGGTCGGCGGCGTACATGAGGGCCTCGGCCCGCGGCGACATCCCGGTGTGCGCGGTGTCCAGCAGCAGCGCCCGCAGCCGCATGCCGACCTTGGTCGCCCCCGGCTCGCGGGTGGTGATGACGTCAAAGCCCTGTTCCCGCAGCCAGATCGCGACCATCCGCGCCTGTGTCGTCTTGCCGGCGCCTTCACCGCCCTCCAGCGCGATGAACAGCCCGGCCTGCGCGGGCCGGAACTCCCCGTCCCGCTCATCGCCCTCATCGGCACTAGCCGGCCCAGATTCCGGCGGCTCGCCGCGGATCGCGGCCACGAGATCCGCCCACAGGGAGAGCCCGCGGCGGTCGTCCATGTAGCGGTAGGCGCTGATACCCAGCGTGGCGGCGAGCAGCGCGGCCAGCAGCAGGACCACGTTCTGGCCGACCGCCGTGTACACGACGTTGCCGATCTTCACGTTGCCGGACCCCGTCGCGCTAGCGATGAGCTTGGTCAGCGCCTTGGACAGGAATGGCGCGACCGCGATCACCGCGAACAGGATGACCTGGGTGGCCGAGGTGAAGAAGGCGAACACCCGGCCGCGGATGTCGTCGTTCACCTCCAGGCCGACGATCGTGAACCCGGTGGCGTAGGCGATGCCGCCCATCGTGCCGATGAGCACGACCAGGAAGATGACGATGACCAGGTTCGGTACCAGGGCGATGATGGCCAGCGGGATGGCCGCGCACACGATGGCCACACCGAACAGCCGCCGCCGGCTGAAGTCCTTCAGGAAGCGCGTCCCGGGCAGCATGCCCAGCGCAATGCCGATGAAGAGGGCGGCGAAGACCAGCCCCCAGCCGGCGTTGCCGCCGTGCAGGGTCTCGGTGATGTAGGGGTAGCCGAGGCCGATGACGGCGCCGGCCGCGACGAAGGCCCCGACCATCCCGATGACCAGGCCGCGCACGATCCGGCTCTCGCCGATGAACCGCCAGCCCTCCCAGACCGATTTGAGGGTCGACGGGGCAGAGATCTTGCCGCTCACGTTGCGCTTGGGGATCTCGCGCAGCATGAATACCGTCGCGGCGGAGATCAGGTAGGTGGCGGCGTTGAAGTACAGGGCGAGGTCAACGCTGTTGGTCGTGAAATACGGCGAGACGCTGCCGAGCGCCTTGCTGACCAGGGCCAGCACACTGAATAGCCCAGCCGCCACCGGGGCGGTGCCGTACGTGCTGAGCAGGCTGAGCTGGTTCGCCCGTTCCAGCTTGTCCCGCGGGACCAGGTTGGGCACGGACGCGTTCGTGGCGGGGGTCCAGAACAGCGTGGCGCAGCCGGCCAGGAACTTGGCCGCGTAGATCCAGGTCAGGTTGGGGAACAGCGGGATCGACAGGAACAGCAGCGCCCGGATGACGTCCCCGACGATCATGGTCATCCGGCGGTCGAGCCGGTCCGCGAGCGCCCCGGCCAGCGGGCCGAGCAGCAGGGCGGGCAGCAGCGTCGCGAGCCAGACGCCGCCGACCGCGACCGCCGCATCGCCGTTGGAGGTGAGCGAGGGCGCGAGGGCGGTCAGCGCGATGATGCTCAGCCAGTCGCCGAGACTGGACAGCGACAGGGCCGTCCACAACCGCCGGAAGGGCTTGATGGACAGCACGGACTCGGCCGGGGCTTTGCGCAATCGCCGTACCCGGTGTCCGGCGCCGTCCTGTTTCGGCGGAGCGCGGAAGTTCACGGCGTTTAGCGTATCGGCCCAGCGTGCCTACTTCGTCTTTTTAGCTGCCGTCTTCGCGGCCGTCGTCTTCTTCGGCGCGGGCTTCTTCGCCGCCGCCGGCTTCACAGTCGCCGTCCTCCTTGGCGCGGGACGGGCCGCCGCCCGGCGCGGAGCCGGGCGCGACGGCGCCGTGGCCCGGCGGTCGGCGAGCAGCTCGGCGGCCCGCTGCACGGACAGCGTGTCCACGTCGTCCCCCTTCCGCAGCGACGCGTTGGTCTCCCCATCGGTCACGTATGGGCCGAATCGCCCGCTCTTGACCACCATCGGCTTGCCGCTGCCCGGGTCGTCGCCGAGCTCGCGCAGAGGCGGCGCCGCGGCGCCACGGGCCCGCCCGCGCGCCTTGGGCTGGGAGAACAGGTCCTTGGCCTCGGCCAGGGTCAGCGTGAACAGCTGCTCCTCGTTTCCCAGCGAGCGGCTGTCCGTGCCCTTCTTGACGTAGGGGCCGTACCGGCCGTTCTGCGCCGTGACCGGCTCACCGTCCAGCTCACCGATGGTCCGTGGCAGGCTGAGCAGCTTCAGCGCCTCGTCCAGCGTCACCGTGCCCAGGGACATCGACTTCAGCAGCGAGGCGGTGCGCGGCTTGGCCGACGCCGGCGCGTCCTCCGGCGGCAACTCGGTCACGTACGGGCCGAACCGGCCGGACTTCGCGACCACCGGCAGGCCCGTGTCCGGGTCGGTACCGAGCACCCGGTCCTCGCTCGGCTGGTTGAGCAGCTCTTCGGCCCGCTCCGGCGTCAGCTCGTCCGGGGCCATGTCCTCGGGCACATTGACCCGCTGGCCGTCGCGCTCCAAGTACGGCCCGTACCGGCCCACCCGGACCGTGATGTCCGTGCCGTCCAGGGGGAAGGAGCTGACTTCCCGCGGGTCGATGTCGTCGATGTCACTGACCAGGGCCTTCAGGCCGGTTCCGCCGACCGCTAGTGCCTCAGGGGCCCCGCTGGCGCCGTCGCCGCCCGCGGCCGGCGTACCGGGCTGGTCACCGCCGAAGTAGAACTGGCGCAGCCAGGGCACCCGGGCTGCCTCGCCGTGCGCGATGTCGTCGAGCACGCCTTCCATCCGGGCGGTGAACGCGTAATCGACCAGCTCGCCGAAATGCTTCTCCAGCAGGGTCACTACGGCGAAGGCGAGGTAGGAAGGCACCAGCGCGGTGCCCTTCTTGAACACGTACCCGCGGTCCAGGATCGTGCCGATGATCGACGCGTACGTCGACGGCCGGCCGATCTCCCGGTCCTCCAGCTCCTTGACGAGCGACGCCTCGGTGTACCGTGCGGGGGGCCGGGTCGCGTGCTCGGCCGCTTCCAGTCGCAGCACCGACAACGGGTCGTTCTCGGCCAGCGGCGGCAGCCGCCGCTCGCGGTCGTCCCGGTCGGCGTTCGGGTCGTCCGCTCCCTCCACGTAGGCCTTGAGGAAGCCGTAGAACTTGATCACGTTGCCGGAGGCGCCGAACTCGGCGTCCTCACCGGACGAGGACGTCCCCGCCACGCGCACCGAGACCGATTCACCGGTCGCGTCCTTCATCTGCGACGCGACGGTGCGCTTCCAGACCAGGTCGTACAGCCGCTGCTCGTCGCGGGACAGGCCGTCCCGGGCGACCTGGTCCGGAGTGCGGAAATGGTCACCGGCCGGCCGGATCGCCTCGTGCGCCTCCTGCGCGTTCTTCACCTTGCTGGCGTAGACGCGCGGGGCGTCGGGAACGTAGGACTCACCGTAGAGGTCACGCGCCTGCCGGCGGGCGGCGTCGATCGCGGTCTGCGACAGCGTGGTCGAGTCCGTCCGCATATAGGTGATGTAGCCGTTCTCATACAGCCGCTGAGCCACCGACATCGTGGTCTTGGCCGAGAAACCGAGCTTCCGCGACGCTTCCTGCTGGAGGGTGGTGGTGCGGAACGGTGCGTACGGTGACCGCTTGAACGGCTTCCGGTCGACCGACCGGACCCGGAACGCGGAGTTCTGCAGCCGCCCGGCGAGCGCGGCCGCGGCGGCGCCGTCCAGATGAAGGATGTCGGCGCTGCGCAGCTGGCCGACCGAGTTGAAGTCGCGGCCCTGGGCCACGCGCCGCCCGTCCACCGAGGCCAGCGTGGCGCCGAACGAGCCCGGGGCGGCGCCGTCCGCCTGGTCGCTCACGGTGGCGAACTCGGCCTCGAGGTCCCAGTACTGGGCGGCGCGGAACGCGATCCGCTCCCGTTCCCGGTCCACGACGAGCCGGGTGGCCACGGACTGGACCCGCCCGGCCGACAGCCGCGGCATGACCTTCTTCCACAGCACCGGCGAGACCTCGTACCCGTACAGCCGGTCCAGCACGCGGCGGGCCTGGTAGGCGTCGACCAGTGCCTGGTCCAGCTCGCGTGGATTGGCCACGGCCTGGGCGATGGCCTCGGGGGTGATCTCGTGGAACACCATCCGGTGGTACGGGACCTTGGGCTTCAGCTCTTCGAGCAGGTGCCAGGCGATGGCCTCGCCTTCGCGGTCTTCATCAGTGGCCAGCAGGAGTTCGTCGGCGCCCTTCAGCAGGTCCTTGAGCTTCGATACCTGCTGGCGCTTGTCGTTCGGCACGACGTAGAGGGCCTCGAAGTTGTCGTCCACGTTGACGCCGAGCCGGGCCCACGGCTCCTTGCGGTACTTGGCGGGAATCTCCGCCGCCTTGTCGGGCATGTCCCGGATGTGGCCGACGCTGGACTCAACGACGTATCCGTTGCCCAGATAGCCCGCGATCGTGCGGGCTTTGGCCGGCGACTCGACGATCACCAGCCGGGTACCGTCACCGCCACGGGCGGCAGCACTCCCCGCTGCCCGGGCTGTCTTCCGGCCCGGTCCCGCCGATCCGGCGGCAGCGGTCACGCTCTTCGCGGCCTCTTTCGTCGCCGCCGTGTCCTCGGCGGCGCCCTTCCTCGCTGGCACGCTCTTTCCCAACCTCACATTCACGCCTCGGCTCTGCCCGTCAGGCGCAGTACGGGGCAACGCTTCCCGTTCTTACCCGGGAGCCTGTCCCTGTCGTCAGTGTTCAACCCACAATCCGGCCCTTAGTGTTCCCCGTCTGCGGCCGACTAAGGCATTCGCCTGGTCAGGCCTTGATCGAGACCCGCCGGGCGGCCGGGCATCTGGCGGGTGCACGACCGGGGAGAGCCTCACCGTAGCGGTTTTCTCCCCAGGGCCGATTGAATCATCGGTGACGGTGAGCACAATAGGAGGTGATGGCCGAATATGCCTACCTGGTGGTACACCTGCCGCGCGGAATGACTCGCGATGCCGCTCGGCGGGTGCTGACCGACCATGCGGAGTATGGCGAATGGGAACTGTCCCGTCTGCGTCTTTATGCCGATGGCAGCAGGAAGGTCACCCTGCGGAGGAAGATCATCCGCGCGGTACGCACTCTCTGAGCTGGGTTAATCTCTCCTGCGCCGCATAGCTTCGGCGTAGCTCGGGCGCGGTGCGGTCAGGGGAGCCCCGGCGCCGCCCGGGTGGATCCTGCGGGCGGAACGAGTCTTCCCGCCCCCCGGACCGACCCCCGGGGTCGGGCAGACTTGTTTGCGCTTTCTTAACGTTCCCGGCTTCTCTACGCTGTCTCTGCGCACAGTGCGTCGCTGTAGCAGCACGGATTGCATGCGAGCGAAGGCTGCCCAAGAGTCTTTGCCTGCTTTTATGCCAAATTTGCTTCACACATGCGCTGGCCTGCGGCGGAGACCTAACAATGGTCGAGAAATCCGTCCAGAACACGCACACCGAAGCGCAAGCCGTCAACCGGGACGCGCTCGTCGATACCGTGGAACATTCCGGAAAAATCCAGATCCGCAGGCAACCGGAGCGGTGCGAACCCGAAGCACCGGATACCGAGCGTGCTGAACGCCTTGGCGTCCGTGCCACCGAACATCGTGTAGGGCACGACGCGGCCATCAGGATCCTCGGCCAGCAGGGCCGCAGTCATGGCCGCGTAGAGATCGCCGCCGGCGCTGGTCTCCACCGCGATGTCCCGGTGGATGAAGTCGCGGGTCACCCCCGGCCCGAGCAGCTTGTCGATCTCGGTGAAGAACTCGTCCTCATATCCGGGCAGGAAACGTCCGTCGATCTCCGCGACCGCCTCCTGCGGGATGACATTGACCTTGTACCCCGCCCTCAGGCCGGTTGGGTTCACCGTGTTCCGGAGCACAGCCCGGATGATGCGGGAGATCGGCCCGATCTTCTCGAGCAGGGCCTCCGGATTCTCCGGCGAGAAATCGGTACCGAGAGCGGCGCTGGCTGCCTCCAGGAACGCCTGGACCGACGGGGTGAGCCGCAGCGGCCACTCGTACCGCCCGATCCGGGCCACGGCCTCGGCGAGCTCCGTCACCGCGTTGTCCGGGTGCACCATGGCCCCGTGCCCGGCGGTGCCCTGGGCGGTCAGGCGCAGCCAGGCGATGCCCCGCTCGGCCGTCTGCAGGAGATAGAGGCGCCGGTCGCCGATCGTCACGCTATAGCCGCCGACCTCACCGATCGCCTCGGTGACTCCCGCAAAGAGGTCCGGGTGCTCGTCGACCAGCCAGTGCGCCCCCCACGTGCCGCCCGCCTCCTCGTCCGCAGTGAACACCAGCTGCACGTCACGCGGCGGCCGGCGGCCCTCCCGCAGCCGCTGCCGGAGCACGGCCAGGATCATGGCGTCCATGTCCTTCATGTCCACGGCGCCCCGGCCCCAGATGCAGCCGTCGGCGATCTCGCCGGAGAACGGATCGTGCCGCCAGTCGGCCGCGTTGGCCGGCACAACATCAAGGTGACCGTGGATCAGCAGGGCCGGCCGGGACGAGTCTTCCCCCGCGACCCGCGCCACTACGCTGGCCCGGCCCGGATGGGACTCCAGGATCCTGGGCTCGAGCCCAGCGTCGCCCAGGAGCGCCGCGACGTATTCTGCCGCCTTGCGCTCCCCCGGCCCCGAGTGATCACCAGGGTTACTGGTGTCGATCCTGATGAGGTCACGGCAGATCGTGACGACCTCGTCGTCGGCGGTCAGATTCGCTGAAGGTGGGTTCTCAGTCACTCCATTATCGTTGCACCTTGCCCCGGCGCCGGGCGCAGCTACTTGCCCCGGAGCCGGGCGCAGCTACCGCCCTGGGCGCCGGGGAGGAAGCGGGTCAGCGGACGCCCTGGGCGCCCGGGAGGAAGCGGGTCACCGGACGCCCTGGGCCGCCCGGGAGGAAGCGGGTCAGCGGACGCCCTGGGCGCCCGGGAGGCAGTGGTGAGCGGCGGTTGCCGGTCCGGGACCGGCGGTTGCCGGTCCCGGGTGCCGACGCGAGCGACGGGCTTCCTGGCCGGCGCTGTTCCGGAGGGGGATGCAGCTGGCCGCCGTGAACAACGAGGTGAGAACCTGCGCCATGGCCCTCTTCGCCGCAGGCCGGTAGATTTGCTATCGTGATCCGGCCAAGGCAGTGACGCCGACGGCTCACGTCCGGGTGGCGGAATAGGCAGACGCGCTAGCTTGAGGTGCTAGTGCCCCAAAAGGGCATGGGGGTTCAAGTCCCCCCTCGGACACTACCCATTGCCCCATATTGCTCTGTGTGCTCTAGAAATTTCTCCGGGCTGATCGACACGTCGGCCCGGATTTTTTCTTGTCCGGGCAGGTAGGTGACCTTGAGCCCGAGCTGCTCGTAGATGGCTGCCTTCATGGCGGCATCAGCTGCGCGGATGACGTCACGCAGGTCGCCGAGGCTGATGATGAGGGCGCGGATGTCGTCTTCGGTAAGCCGGCGGCTGGCCTGGCGGCGGATCTGGCTGGCGTCGCGAGCGAGCGCCGCGGCCCGTTCTACCTTGACCTGGCGGGTCCACTCGGCGACGGTCTGGGGGTCGGCTCCGGCGTCGAGGGCGGCCTGGTAGCGGGCGAGGCGGGCGTCGCAGTCGTCGATGATGGCGCGGGTGTCCTCGCTGGTCGCGACAGGCTCGGGCGCGGCGGCCGGGGCC
>JBEKCN010000031.1:0-10602 GCA_050014855.1 Streptosporangiaceae bacterium
CGACCCGCCGCTCATCGGGGAGCTGGTCTTTACAACGTGAGCTTCCGGGAAGGAGATGTGAGCGATCCGGGCTGGCCGCCGGACAGCTTTGATGTGGTGCTGGCCGCCAACGTAATCCAGTTCCTGCCCCGCACCGCGCGGGCCACCGGGACAGCGGAACCGCTATCTACTACCCAATGCACATGCATTTGCTCGACGCTTTCCCAATGTTGAGCAGCATGATAACGAACCACCTCTCGATAGTGTTCGCGGCTACTTACGGCACGGTCTTCCTGCAGCTGTTCTTCCCTTTCCTGCAGCTCACCCGCCCGACCCGCATGCTTGCTCTCGCCGGGATCATCGGAATGCAAGTGGCCATCGGCATTTTTCTGGCATTGCCGTTCTTTTCCCTGTCGATGATTGGGCAGACATGATTTTCCTGCGAGACCGGAGTGGCCGCGGACGGTCCCGTACCAGCGGTTTAACTTCGATCAGCACGGCGTGAGCAGCCAGGACGCAGCCAGGGCGATGCTGGGGGTGGAGCCCGGGATGCCGCCTCTGGCAGGCGCTGCCGCTTTTGCCCAGCTATTCCGCGACCAGCCCCAGCTTGGGCGGGACCCGGAGGCGGGGCGGCGGGAGGCCTCCTACGATGGGGTGTGTGCCCGCCGATGTCACCCCCGCACCCAGTCCCAGGCCCGCTGCGCGCCCCTCGTCGTTCCCGCAACTGGTGACCCGGCTCGCCGGGCTGGTGCTGCGGCCGACGCCGGAGTCGATGCGGGGCCTGGCGCTGGCCGCGGTGATCGCCAACGCGGTCATCATGTCGACCGGCGAGGCGGTGCGGCTCAGCAAGTCGGGGCTCGGCTGCCCGGACTGGCCCAACTGCACCACGCGCAGCCTGGTCGCGGCCGGTACGTCGGGCCAGACCACGCTGAACACCTGGATCGAGTTCGGCAACCGGCTGCTGAACTTCCCGCTCGTGGCCATCGCCGGGCTCGTGTTCATCGCCGCGTGGCAGTACCGGCCGCCGGGCAGCACGCGGCGCCGGAAGGACCTGGTGTGGCTCGCGGCGGCGCTGCCCGGCGGAGTCGTCGCCCAGGCCGTGGTGGGCGGGATCGTCGTGCTGACCAAGCTCAGCCCGGCCTGGGTCGCCGTGCACTTCCTGCTATCGACCGCGATCCTCGGCGCGGCGGTCGTGCTGCACGTCCGCTGCGGGGAAGGCGCCGGGCCCGCGACCCCGGTGGTCCGGCGGGACCTGCGGATCATGGGCGGCGCGCTCGTCCCGGTGGTCGCGCTGATGTTCGCGGCCGGGACCGTGGTCACCGGCACCGGCCCGCTGGCCGGCAACGCGGCTGCGCCCCGCTTCCACCTGCCGTTCGTCGGCGTCACCCAGTTCCACGCCGACATCGGCTGGCTGATGGGCGGGCTGTCCTGCGCCCTCATCCTCGGCCTGACGGTGTCCGCCGCGCCGCGCCGGGCCGTCCGGCGCGGGTGGCTGTTCGGCGGGCTCATCCTGGCCCAGGGTGCCATCGGGTACGCCCAGTACTTCAGCGGCCTGCCCGCGGGCCTGGTCTGGGTGCACGTGACGGTGGCGGTGGTGATCTGGATCGTCACCATCCGGCTGTTCCTCGCGCTGCGCGACCGCGGCCCGGTCGAGCCGGTCCCGTCCGCGGCGCCCGCCGGGGCGCCCACGGCGGCCGAGATACCCCCGGCGGCCGAGGTTGCTGCGGCACAGGTTGCTGCGGCACAGGTTGCTGCGGCACAGGTTGCTGCGGCGCAGCTGCCCGCGGCGGGCGCGGCTAGGAGCGCCCGGGTCCCCGGGGCATGACCGGATGCGGCATCGGCGCCCGGTACGACACGGGCTGGGTGAAGCCGGATGTCCCGGACCCGGTCCACGGCGTGCGCGGCGGCGCTGGCTGGCGGCGCAGGAACGCTGACCGCGCGACCTGCATGAGCCCCAGCAGGGCCTGCTGGCGCTGAGCGACCGCGGCGCGGTCCAGAACGCCCCGGCTGGCCTTCTCGTGCAGCATCGCGAGCTCCGTGGCGGCCAGCTGGTAGTTGCCCATCGCCGTGGCCGCGGGCAGGCCGCCGGTCGACAGGGCCCAGTTGCGGGCCAGCCGCCGGTCCCGGAGCGAGCTGAGCATCTGGATGTCGTGCGGGGTGATCAGGCCCGTCGGCTCGTATCCGGGCAGGTACCGCCGGATCAGGCCGACGATGCGGCGGCGGTCGGCCCGGATGACCGCGTACAGCACGCCGAGCAGGCACAGCAGGATCGCGTAAGCCACGGCTGTCCCGGCCAGCCCGAAGATGCTGAGCCCGTTCCACATGGCGTGCAGGCACACGGCGGCGAGCCAGCCCAGCGGCAGCGCCCAGCCGGCGTGCCGGTGCGAGGCCGCGTAGGCGGCGCCGATCCCGGTCATCGAGGTGAAGACGGGGTGCAGGAACGGCGACAGCACGCCCCGCAGCACGAACGTGTAGCCGAGCAGCGATACGCCCCCGTGCACCGGGCTGACCAGGGCGTTGATGTAGTAGCCGATGTTCTCGGTCATCGCGAACCCGAGCCCGACCATCGCGGCGTAGACGATGCCGTCGGTCGGGCCATCCAGTTCCTGCCGCCGCCAGCGGACCAGCCAGACCAGGAACAGGCCCTTGAGGGTCTCCTCCACGACCGGGGCGCCCGCGGTGGCCGAGATGTACTGCCCGGTGGAGGCCCCGAGCGCGGGCTGGGTGATGTAATCCAGCCCGGCCGTGTTGATGAGCGCGGCGAACAGCGCCGCGATACCCGCGCCCCAGAGGAAGCCGAACGCGAGGTTGAGCCGCGGCTCGGGCTCCAGCCGGTCGATGAACAGGACCACCGCGATGAGCAGCGGGACGGGCGCCAGTGCCAGCGGCAGCGCGATGAAGAACGGGATGGCGCTGCGCCCGGACGCGATGCTCTCGCCGAGCTCGACGGCGAACACGAGGAGCACGCACAGCGCGGCCACGACGATCCCGATGATCACCCCGACCGGGGCGCGGCCCGGCGCCCTGCCGTCGATGACCGCCCGGGGATCGTAGACGGGTGCCGGCATCCCCATGCCCGCAGAGCCTACCGGGAGGCACCCTGGGAAACTCGCTGGGACCGTCACCGGCGCCCGCCGCTCCTGAGCACGCCGTGAACAAACGATGTCCGGGCGGTCAAAAGCTTGCTACACAGGCCCCGCGGGCCGCCTGGGGCTCAGGCCGGCGCGCCTGGAGGGATAGGCTCGATCATGTATCTAGCCCGCGGTTTTACCGGGGGGCTTTTCGGCTGCCCGGACCAGGGTAGGTGGGTGCCCGTGCAACGGCCGTATACCTACGGTTTGCCCGCCCAGAGAGGAGCCGTGACTTAACGGTGGCAAGTCAGCAGAAGAACAAGCTCGAGTGGTCCGACCTCGACGAGCGCACCGTGAACCTGATCCGGGTTCTGGCCATGGACGCGGTGGAGAACGAGGGCTCCGGTCACCCCGGGACGGCGATGAGCCTGGCCCCGGCCGCTTACCTTCTGTACCAGCGGATCATGCGGCACGACCCGACCGACCCGGCCTGGACCGGGCGGGACCGGTTCGTGCTGTCCTGCGGGCACTCCAGCCTGACCCTGTACATCCAGCTCTACCTGTCCGGCTACGGCCTGGCCCTGGACGACCTCAAGGCCTACCGGTCCTGGGGCAGCCTCACCCCCGGTCACCCCGAGCACGGGCTGACGCCGGGCGTGGAGACCACCACCGGCCCGCTCGGCCAGGGCCTGGCCAACGCGGTCGGCATGGCCATGGCCGCCCGCCGCGAGCGCGGCCTGTTCGACCCGGACACGGCCGAGGGCGAGAGCCCGTTCGACCACCACGTCTACGTGTTCGCCTCGGACGGGGGCATCGAAGAGGGCCTCACCCACGAGGCCTCGGCCATCGCGGGGGTCCAGGAACTGGGCAACCTGATCGTCCTGTACGACGACAACCACATCTCGATCGAGGACGACACCATCATCGCCAAGGACGAGGACACCGCGGCCCGCTACGAGGCCTACGGCTGGCATGTCCAGCGCCTCAGCTGGGACACGCCGGACGGCTACCACGAGGACGTCCAGGCCCTGTACGACGCGTTCGAGGCGGCCAAGGCCGAGACCTCCCGCCCGTCGTTCATCTCGCTGCGCACGATCATCGGCTGGCCCGCCCCGAACAAGCAGGGCACCGGCGCGGCCCACGGCTCGGCCCTGGGCGACGCCGAGGTGGCCGCGACCAAGAAGATCCTGGGCTTCGACCCGGACGTCAACTTCCCGCTGGAGGCGGACCTGGTCGACCACGCCCGCGCGGTGATCGAGCGCGGCCGGCAGGCCCACGCCGAGTGGACCAAGGGGTTCGACGCCTGGGCCGGGGGCAGCACCGACCGCAAGGCGCTGTTCGACCGGATGGCGAGCCGCACGCTCCCGGACGGCTGGGCCGCGGCGCTGCCGGAGTTCAAGCCGGACGCCAAGGGCGTGGCCACCCGCAAGGCCTCCGGTGAGGTGCTCAGCGCGCTGGCCAAGCCCCTGCCCGAACTGTGGGGCGGCTCGGCCGACCTGGCCGGCAGCAACGACACCACCATGAAGGGCGAGCCGTCCTTCCTCCCGCACAACCGCGAGTCGAAGATGTTCCCCGGCAACAAGTACGGCCGCACGCTGCACTTCGGTATCCGCGAGCACGCTATGGGCGCGATCCTCAACGGCATCGCGCTGCACGGCGGAACAAGGCCGTACGGCGGGACGTTCCTCACCTTCAGCGACTACATGCGGGGCGCCGTGCGGCTCGCGGCGCTGATGGAAGTGCCGGTGACCTACGTGTGGACCCACGACTCGATCGGCCTGGGCGAGGACGGCCCGACCCATCAGCCGGTCGAGCACCTGTGGGCGCTGCGGGCCATCCCGCACCTGGCCGTGGTCCGGCCCGGGGACGCCAACGAGGTGGTAGCGGCCTGGAAACGGATCCTGGAGCAGCCCACCAACCCGTCGGCGCTCGCCCTGTCCCGGCAGAACCTGCCGGTGTTCGACCGGTCGAACGGCCTGGCCGCCGCGGACGGGGTGGCCAAGGGAGGCTACGTGATCGCCGAGGCGGACGGCGACCCCGCGGTGATCCTGATCGCCACCGGCAGCGAGCTGCAGATCGCGCTGGCGGCCCGGGACCAGCTGCAGGCCGGCGGCTCGCCGACCCGGGTGGTGTCCATGCCCTGCGTGGAGTGGTTTGAGGAGCAGGACTCGGCCTACCGCGAACAGGTGCTGCCGCACCGGATCAAGGCGCGGGTGTCGGTGGAGGCCGGCGTCACGTTCGGCTGGCGGACGTACGTCGGTGACTCCGGCGCCTCGATCGGCGTCGATCACTTCGGCTCCTCCGCCGACTACCAGCGGCTGTACGAAGAGTTCGGGCTCACCGCGGAGCGAGTGGCCGCCGCGGCCCGCACCATCCTCGACCAGATCGGCGCCGCGCGCGACTGAAAGACTGCGCGACTGAAAGACAAGGAAGGGAACCGAGGTCATGACCTCTTCGTCACACGACAACCTGGGTCAGCTGTCCGCGCAAGGCGTGGCGGTCTGGCTCGACGACATCAGCCGCGAACGGCTGCGCACCGGCAACCTCGAGCAGCTGATGCGCGACGACCACGTGATCGGCGTGACGTCGAACCCGACGATCTTCGCCAGCGCGCTGGCCAAGGGCGACGCGTACGACCAGCAGATCCACGACCTGGGCATCCGCGGTGTGTCGGTCGACGAGGCGGTGCGGTCCGTCACCACCTACGACATCCGCTGGGCGGCGGACGTGCTGAAGCCCGCCTACGAGCAGAGCGATCACCTGGACGGCCGGGTCTCGCTCGAGGTGGACCCGCGGCTGGCGCGCGAGACCGAGAAGACGGTGGCCGAGGCGCGGGCGCTGTGGTGGCTGGTCGACCGGCCGAACATGTACATCAAGATCCCGGCCACCCTGGAAGGCCTGCCCGCGATCACCGCCGCCATCGCCGAGGGCATCAGCGTCAACGTCACGCTGATCTTCTCGCTGGAGCGGCACAACGCAGTCATCGACGCCTACTTCGAGGGCCTGGAGAAGGCCGACGCCGCCGGGCACGACCTGAGCCACATCGCCTCGGTCGCGTCGTTCTTCGTCAGCCGGGTGGACACCGAGGTGGACCAGCGGCTGGACAAGATCGGCACCGACGAGGCCAAGGCGCTCAAGGGCACGGCGGCCATCGCCAACGCGCGGCTGGCCTACGAGCTGTACGAGCAGCGGACCGACACCGACCGGTGGCGGGCGCTGGCGGCCAAGGGCGCCCGGGTGCAGCGGCCGCTGTGGGCGTCCACCAGTACCAAGGACCCGTCGTTCCCGGACACCATGTACGTGACCGAGCTGGTGGCCAAGGACACGGTGAACACCATGCCGGAGGCGACCCTGCACGCGGTGGCCGACCACGGCGCGATCCGCGGCGACACCATCCACGGCACCTACGACAGTTCCCGTAAGATCATCGCCGACCTGGAGCAGCTGGGCATCTCCTACGACGATGTGGTCGCCGTGCTGGAAGATGAGGGCGTGGCCAAGTTCGCCGCGTCCTGGAACGAGCTCATCGAGACGGTCAAGGGCCAGCTCGACGAGGCGACCAGCAAGTGACGGCGGCCGGGCGGCGGGCGGGTGCCTGCCGCCCGGCCAGCCGCCTGCCGGGCCGGTAACAGAGAAACGAGAAAATCGTGAGCGAGTCATTGACGTCAGCCTCGGGCGGCGGCGGACCCGCGCCCGGCAACCCAGCCGAGGTCCCGGATCTGCAGATGCTATACAACCCGCTGCGGGATCCGCGCGACCGGCGCATTCCCCGGGTCGCCGGGCCCTGCGTGCTGGTCATGTTCGGCGTGACCGGGGACCTGGCCCGCAAGAAGCTGCTGCCGGCCATCTATGACCTGGCCAACCGGGGCCTGCTGCCGCCCGGCTTCTCGCTGGTCGGGTTCGCCCGGCGGGACTGGGAGGACGAGGACTTCGCTCAGGTCACCTACGACGCGGTCAAGCAGCACGCCCGGACCCCGTTCCGGGACACGGTCTGGCAGCAGGTCAGCGAGGGCATCCGGTTCGTCCAGGGCGAGTTCGACGATGACGAGGCCTTCGACAGCCTGGCCGAGACCGTCCGCAGCCTGGACGCCGAGCGCAGCACGGGCGGCAACTACGCCTTCTACCTGTCGATCCCGCCCAAAGCGTTCCCGGTGGTGGTGAAGCAGCTCAAGCGGTCCGGCCTCTCGGACCCGGACGCCTACATGCCGCCGCCGGGCCAGGAGGCCTGGGCGAACCGCCGGCCCTGGCGCCGGGTCGTCATCGAGAAGCCGTTCGGCCGCGACCTGAAGAGCGCCCGGGAGCTGAACGACATCCTGTCCGAGGTCTTCCCGCCCGAATCGGTGTTCCGCATCGACCATTACCTCGGCAAGGAAACCGTCCAGAACATCCTGGCGCTGCGCTTCGCCAACGAGATGTACGAGCCGATCTGGAACCGCGGGAACGTGGACCACATCCAGATCTCGATGGCCGAGGACATCGGCATCGGCGGCCGGGCCGGCTACTACGACGGGATCGGCGCCGCGCGGGACGTGATCCAGAACCACCTGCTCCAGCTGCTGGCCCTCACCGCGATGGAAGAGCCGGTCGCCTTCGACGCCGACTCGCTGCGGGCGGAGAAGGAGAAGGTGCTGTCGGCGGTCCGGCTGCCCGCCGATCTGGCCACCGGCACCGCACGCGGCCAGTACACAGCGGGCTGGCAGGGCGGCGAGGAGGTCCGGGGCTACCTGGAGGAAGACGGGATCCCCCCGGACTCCCGGACCGAGACCTACGCCGCGATCCGGCTGGGCGTCGGGACCAGGCGCTGGGCCGGCGTCCCGTTCTACCTGCGGACCGGCAAGCGGCTGCCGCGCCGGATGACCGAGATCGCGCTGATCTTCCAGCGCGCGCCGCACCTGCCGTTCTCCGCCACCGACACCAAGGAGCTCGGGCAGAATGCGCTGGTGATCCGGGTCCAGCCGGATGAGGGCGTGACCGTGCGGTTCGGCTCCAAGGTGCCCGGCTCGGCCATGGAAGTGCGCGACGTGAACATGGACTTCGCCTACGGCGAGTCGTTCACCGAGTCCAGCCCCGAGGCCTACGAGCGGCTGCTGCTCGACGTGCTGATCGGCGACCCGCCGCTGTTCCCGCGGCAGGAAGAGGTCGAGCTGTCGTGGCGCATCCTCGACCCGATCGAGGACTTCTGGGCCGAATACACCAAACCGGATCCGTATCCGGCGGGCACCTCCGGGCCGGCCTCCGCGGACGCGCTGATGGCCCGCGACGGCCGCGCCTGGCGGCGGCTGTAGCCGCACCCGGGAAAAACGCAGGCAACCACGCGCAGGGGCCCAACCGGAGCCACGCCAGCCCGAAGTTACAAGAGGGACGACGACAATGACGATCGACCTGACGGACACCAGCACGGGCGCAATCTACGAGGCGCTCACCGAGGCGCGGCGCCGTCTCGGCGGCCCCGCGCTCGGCATGGTGCTCACGCTCATCGTGGAGACCAGTGAGGACGCGCAGTACGACGCGATGCGTTCCGCGAACCAGGCCGGCCGCGAGCATCCGTGCCGGGTGCTGGGCGTGATCACCCGCCGCCCGAAAGCCCCCTCCCGCCTCGACGCGGAGATCCGGGTCGGCGAGACGGGCCCGGGTGAGACGATCCTGTTGCGCCTGTACGGCCCGGTCGGGCAGCACACCGACTCCGTGCTCGCCCCGCTGCTGGTGCCGGACGTGCCGGTGGTGACCTGGTGGCCGGGGCAGGCGCCGGAGGTGCCGTCGCAGAGCCCGCTGGGCGCGCTGGCCCAGCGCCGCGTCACCGACTCCGCGTCGGGGGACAACCCCCAGCGCATGCTGGCCGACCTGGCCGAGGTGTACAAGCCCGGGGACAGCGACTTCGCCTGGACCCGGCTGACGCCGTGGCGAACGCTGCTGGCGGCCACGCTCGACGTGCCGCACCCGCCCATCGTCCGGGCCGAGATACTCGCGGAGCGGGAAAACCCGAGCGGCGACATGCTCGCGGGCTGGCTCTCGGTCAGGCTGGGGGTGCCGGTGCACCGCGGTGACTCAGACGGCCCCGGCATCACCGACGTCCGGTTCGAGACCTTGCACGGCCACATCAGCATCTCCCGGCATGACGGCCGGACGGCCACGCTGTCCAAGACCGGCGAGCCGGACCGGCGGGTCGCGCTGCACCGCCGCGACCAGGCCGAGCTGCTGGCCGAGGAACTGCGCCGGCTCGACCCGGACGACGTCTACGGTGAGTCGCTGGACTGGCTGTTCAGTGACGCGCGGACCGACGACAGCCCAGAGTCTCCGGAGTCCGACACGTTCACCCTCACCGGCCGGTCCGCGGTGGCCGAACAGGCGACCGCCGACCAGCGGCTGGCCGAGCAGGTCCGGGCGGGCGCGCCGGAGCCAGGAGTGGTCGACGCGGCGGCGACCGAGGCGATGAACGCCGACGAGGGCGAGACCGCCGCGGGGTCTGAGCGGGAGGTCTCAGGCCAATGAGCGGGCCGGAGTCTCCGGAAGTCATCGTGCACCGCGACGGCGAGCTGCTGGCCAAGGCGGTCGCGGCGCGGCTGGTCACCCGGCTGGTCGACGCGGCCGCGGGCCGCGGTAGCGGCTCGCTCGTGCTCACCGGCGGCGGGATCGGCACCGCGGTGCTCTCCGAGCTGGCCGCCGCCCCGGCGCGGGACGCCGTGGACTGGCGGCACCTGGACGTGTGGTGGGGGGACGAGCGGTTCGTGCCGTCCGGGGACAAGGAGCGGAACGAGACCGGCGCGCGGGCGGCCCTGCTGGACCACGTCGACGTGGACCCGGCCCGGGTGCACCCGATGGCCCCGTCGGACGGCCCGGACGGCGATGACCCGGACGCGGCGGCCGCGCGGTACGCCACCCGGCTGAAGGAGGCCGCCACGCCGGAAGACCACGGCCCGGTGCCCTCCTTCGACGTGCTGCTGCTGGGCATCGGCCCGGAAGGCCACATCGCCTCCCTGTTCCCTGGCCTGCCGGCGCTGTACGACGAGCGCTCGGTGGTCGCGGTGCGCAATTCGCCGAAGCCGCCCCCGACGCGGCTGTCGCTGACGCTGCCGTCGATCAACGCGGCCAAGGAGGTCTGGATCCTGGCCTCGGGGAAGGAAAAGGCGGGCGCGGTCGCACTCGCCCTGTCCGGCACCGGCCCGGTACAGGTGCCGGCGGCAGGCGCGCACGGACGGCAGCGCACGCTGTTTCTGCTGGACTCCGACGCGGCCGAGCAGCTGCCGCCCGAGATCGGCCGCCCCGCGCCTCACTGAGCCGTGCTCACTGAGCCGTGCTCACTGAGCCGTGTTAACGAAGCCGGGGCGCCGGCCGTCTCGTCGGCGCCGGCACGGACGGCCGCGGCGGCGGCCTTCCGTGAGCTGCGGGTCTCCCGGGTACCGGCCAGACCGGCGGCCAGGCAGGCCTGCAGGGCGGCGACCAGGGTCAGGTCGTGCAACGGCAGCAGCGCGAGCAGGAAAAACGGGTACCCGCTGGACCGCATCACGTCCGGGATGTGATCGACCGCATCCGCAATGTAGTTGTAACGGTTTCC
>JBEKCN010000032.1:0-10547 GCA_050014855.1 Streptosporangiaceae bacterium
CGCGAGTCGCCGGGCAGAAGGACAAGGAGATGACAAAGCATGCCTGATCCGAGCAGTTCTCCGGGTTCATCGGCGGCAGCCGGAATGCCCTCCAGCGACGACGTCATCAAGACGGAGACGTCCACTGACGCAGCGGTGCTGGTTGTTGGCCTCGGGGAGATCGGAGGCCCGTTGCTGAATATCTTGCGCACGGCACACCACGCTGCGGGCCGGGACATCGAGGACCGGCCCTTCGACGGCGTCCAAGTCCTTCACCTCTGCTTCCCGTACACCTCCGAATTCGTCTCGTCCGCGTCCCGCTACGTCTCGCTCTATGAGCCTGAAGTCGTGGTGGTTAACAGCACCGTGATTCCCGGGACGACCAGGGAAATCCAGGAGAAGACGGCCGTGCCGGCCGTCTACAGCCCGGTACGGGGAAAGCATGCCCGGATGACGGACGAACTGCGGCGCTACCGGAAGTTCGTCGCCGGTACATCAGCGCAGGCCGTCGCCCTGGTGGAAGGCCACTTCACCGCCGCGGGCATAACCACGCAACGCATGTCGTCCCTCGAGGGGCTCGAACTCGCAAAGCTCCTGGAGACCAGCTACTTCGGGATCCTGGTCGCGTGGGCGCAGGAGATGGACCGCTTCGCCGAGGCCGTCGACGCGGATTACTGGGAAACGATCGACTTCTTCGAGGAGATCGACTTTTTCCCGCCGGTCGGCTTCCAGCCGGGCTACATAGGTGGGCACTGCGTGATGCCGAACCTCGAACTCCTCGAGCAGGTGCGGCGCTCTCCGTTCATCGACGTCATGAGGGAATCCAACCGCCGCCGCGCACACGAATGGCAGGAGCACGGACTGTCTACCACCGAACGGCTTTCGCCCCGGCCGGCGCGGCGGCAGGCGTGAACAACTTGGCGGCACACAGAACAGTTACATGGAAGCGCCCGGCGACAGCAGGGCCGGGCGGCGGGCGGCGGAGGTGCGTGCGTGATCGGCGTCATCTGCGCTGACAGCGAGAAGCCAGCGGTCCGCGAGTTCTTTCAGCTGTTCAAGACGCCCTGGGTGTTCTGGGAGCCGGGTGGATCCTGCGATGTCCTGGTCCTCACGAGCGCGGCCGCGCTACCCGAATCGTTCACCGCGCGGCTCATGATCGCCTTCGGCGCAAGCGAGAGGCGCGACGACGCCTCGCTGGGCATCTCGCCACGATCGCGGATGCACGATGGCGTGCTCGAGGTAGACAATCTCCGATTGCCGCTGTATAGAGGAGCGCTCACGCTGGCGGGCGACGCGACGATACTGGGACGCTCGGCGAGCAGCGGTGCAGCGCTGATCGTCGAGCGAGTGACCGGCTCATCTCGAACTATCCGGTGTGGCTACGATCTTTTTTCGGAGGTCGAGTTTCTGCTCTCGGCCGGACAGCCACGCGAGCGGGCAGATACGCCGACCCTCGACCTCCATATCGCACTTATGCGGCGGTGGATCATTGCGGCCGGGATGCCACTGTGGGAGATCCCGCCGGTGCCGCCTGGTCATCAGTTCCTCGCCTGCCTCACGCACGACGTGGACTTTCTTGGCATCAGGCGCCACCGGCTGGATCGAACGCTCGCCGGTTTCTTGCTGCGGGCTTCGGTTGGGAGCCTGTCCGGGTTCATCCGTGGCCGTCGCTCACTCAGACAGGTACTCAGGAACTGGGCAGCGCTGCTGTCGCTCCCGCTCGTCTACGTCGGAGTGGTGCCGGATTTCTGGCTCCCATTCGATCGTTACATTGACGCGGACGGCGAGTTTCACTCCACATTCTTCGTGATCCCGTTCCGGGACCGGCCCGGCCGGGGGCTCGATGGCCAAAGCGATCCTCGACGGAGCGTCAAATATGCTGCCGATGAGACAAAGCCATGGCTCTCAAAACTACGGTCGCTGGACTTCGAGGTCGGGGTCCATGGGATCGACGCCTGGAGCGACCTCGCAGCGGCAAGAGACGAACGTAGGGAAATCGCAGAGCTGACTGGCGAAGCAGAACTGGGAATCCGCATGCATTGGCTCTACCTCAGTGCGAGTTCGTTCGCCACGTTGGATCAGGCCGGCTTCGTGTACGACGCTTCGGTCGGGTACAACGATGCGGTCGGTTTCCGGGCTGGGACCACGCAAGTCTTCCGCCCGCTCTCGGCCGAGCGCTTGCTTGAATTGCCGCTCCATATCCAGGACAGCGCGCTGTTCTTTCCGGGCCGGATGAACTGCACCGAGCAGGAAGCACTCGACCTCTGCAGGGGGATTCTCGACTGGACGCAGGGACTGGGCGGCGTAAGCACCCTTTCGTGGCACGAGCGTAGCCTCGTGCCGGAGCGCCAGTGGGACGTCGCGTACCGGTGGTTGCTCGCCCAACTCAGGCAGCGGGGCGCATACGTCGGGTCCGCACAGGAAGTGGTGTCGTGGTTCAGTGCCCGCCGCTCCGTAGACCTGCAGGGCGCCGATATCGAAGCGGATCGCCTGCGAAGACTCGCCGATAGAGGGCCAGCGGCGGTCGTTCCGCCTACGCTCGTGCTCAGGATCTACGGCAGCCGCCCAGATCGCGACGATGCCGGAGCCTCCGATTCGGTCGACATCCCTGTGGATGCCGATTCTCTGAGCGCACTTCTTTCGACGGCCCAGGCGGCGGCCGGCTGAACGGACCGGCGACAGCCCTCCCCGGTTCGATCCGGCCGTCGCGGCTTCGCCGGTCAGGCAGGCTTCCGCCAGCTGCCATAGACGGAGAAGGTCAGCAGCTCCCGAAGGCCCGGGAGCGTCCGCAGGGCGCGCATCACGGGAAGGGTGACCCTCGGGAGTACGCCTCTCCGCGAGACAACGTTGAAGGCGAGGTACTGCTCCTCGAGGCCGCTGTTTCCCATGACGCTGAGGAAGCGCCGCAGCGTCATACGGCTGTCGCCAAAAAACGTGTGGCCGCGCTCGGCGAAGAGTTCCTCGGGGAAGATCAGATGAGCCCACGGGAGCCAGGTCGTGTGCCTGATGAGCCCGCCCCAGGGGGAGTACCACAGTGGCGACATCCCGATCGCGAGCCTGCCGCCCGGCTTCAGACGCTTGACCAGCGCTGCGACAAACTGTTCCAGGTCCCGGATATATATAAGGACGTCCTGCGAGATGATGAGGTCGAAATCATATTCCTCGAGGTCGTCAATGTCGGCGACCAGGTGGAACTCGACGCGGTTGGCGAGATGCGCGTAGGGCCCCGTGAGCAGGGAACGCGTGAACTCAACCGACGAAGGGTCAACCTCCATGCCGACGACGTTCGCGGCACCGTTCTCCGCAAGGTAGAAACACAGCGCGCCGTACCCACTGCCGACGTCAAGCACTCTTGCGCCCTTAACGGCGAGTGCTGGCTCGATGCGCCCCAGGAACTGCTGCACCGCTTGTGTTCTCGACTCGAGCGACCGCTCGTCGTCGAGCGCGGCGACGCTGCTCGGGCGGCTGATCGCGCGGAACGCGGGCCTCGACAGCCGCAGGCGCTCGTTCCTCATTGACTGTGCGACCACAACTCGTGCGCTAGGCAACTGTAACGACTCACTCCTTTGCTCCTAACCTAGGCCACGCGCCCCGGGGTGTGGATGGCGTTGCACCGCCGCTCAATCGTCGCTGTTCGCTGCGGCCGCCAGCCACCCTCAAATGACGTAGGGGCACTCCTACTGACAGTGGCTGCCGCTGGCGGTCACAAGTTGCTACCTTGACTTCGGTCTGGAAACTGCATGGCGCCGCCAGAGCCGGGCCGAACTCAATTGCTGGCATTGGCAGGAGGAACGCGTTGTCAGTTGCATCGCATCCGAAGCCGCTGCCACGCGATTTGGGAAAAGCGCCGGGTGACTCAGGTAAATACGAGGGCGATCCGCGCTGGGCTGCCTTAGTAACGGCGGGGATGCCACAGTGTTTCACCACTCTGGCTGGCTCGCCGCCCTAAAGAAATAGGAAGGCGCAGCGATACCAAGAGCCTGGGGTGAGCATCACGGCTAGGGAAACAACGCCTCGCGCGCACATCACTCAACGCGTCGAAAGGCGCCCGAATGAGGCTACGCCAAGGCGCGTGAGCCGCGACGATGAGCGGCGGGACAGGGAGCAATCAGCCGCGCTCGCGCGGCCTAGGGTCTCGTTTATCGCATGGGCGGAGGATGCTGGTCGCGCGCATGAGGTCGCACGGGCGCTCGGGGGCGAGGCCTGCACCCTCTATCGGCTGCGGATCGTGTGGAAGCCGCTCGTGCCCCTGCGCTATCTCCTGAACGCCATCAGCACCTGCTGCTACCTGCTTTCGCGCCGGCCGCGCGCTGTCATCGTCACCAACCCGCCCATCTTCCCCGGACTCATCGCCCTCCCTTACTGCATCGCGACGAAGGCTCCATTGCTGCTGGACAGCCATCCGAGCGCATTCGGAGATGCGCCGATGGCGAAGCAGGTGGCAAGTGTCCACGCGTGGCTCGCGCGGCGCACTGCGACAACAATGGTCACTGTCCCGGAACTGGCGGAGATCGTTACGGCCTGGGGCGGCCGGGCGGACATCGTCCACGAGGCCCCCCCAGCCCACCGTGCTGCTCCCGCCCGCCCGCTGTCGGGCCGGCCGCGCATCCTGTACATCGGGAGGTTCGCCGGCGATGAGCCGACGGCGGAGGTGGTTGAGGCGGCGCGACTGGTACCCGAGGCAGATGTGCTGATCACCGGCGATGTCCGCAAATGCCCTGCACCGCTGCGGAAGTCGGCCCCTGCGAACGTGATCTTCACAGGGTTTCTCAAGGGAGACGACTACGATCGCGCCCTTGAACAGGCGGATGCCATCATGGTCCTAACCAGGCATCCGCTGGCCGTGAACCGCGGTGCCTACGAAGCCGTCTATTTCGAGCGTCCCCTCATCATTAGCGATCTACCCGCGATGACCCCGCTGTTTCCGTATGCCACTTCCGTGAGCAACGACAGCGCGGGCATCGCGCGGGGAATTCAGTCGGCGATCGAACGTCATCCGGAACTCGTAGCGGCGTGTCCGCACGCGCGGGCCCTGCAGGAGCAGCGCTGGCAGGAGCAGCTCGACCGGCTCCAGGAGCTGGTGTCATGCTGAGGGCTTTGCGGCGACGCGGCTGGGTCCTCGTGGTCGCGATCGTAATCGCGGCCGTGTGTGCCTACGGCGTTGCATCTACACGTGGCAAGACGTATACGGCCGAGAGCACTGCTGTCGTGGCCGCCAGCAGCAGCCCCCACAGTGTGGTGACGCCGGACCAGGCCAACCTGCTTGCGACCACGTACGCCGTCCTCATACCGAAGGACGCCGCGATCCTTCGCAGCGTGGCCACTGCGCTCGGCACAAGCGTGTCCAATGTCCAGAACAGGCTCTCGGTGTTCAATACTACGGGGACAGCCCTGCTGGTGATCGACTATAAGGGGACAAGCGCGGCCAATTCGATTGCCGGGTCAACTGCCACACTCAAAGCGATCGCGGGCGCCCATCCCGTCTCGCCGAACATCATCCCCGGATCCGTTGGAGCCGTCCAGGCGCCCACCGGGGCGTCGTCCTCGAGCGGCACGCCCGTCCTCGTGGCGCTGGGCATAATCATTGGTGTCGCACTTGGGGTGCTGCTGATATTCGTATGGGAGCGCGTTGATCCGAGGATCGACAGACCGGAAGACCTGAGTCAGGAGGTTGGATCGCCGACCTCGCCCGTCAGTGCGATCTCCCAGTCCGGGGTGAATGCGCTGATTGCCCGGTGGAAGGCGCTCGCCGACCACGGGCCGTCAAGGATCGCGCTCGTCCCGGTGACCACCGATGTGCAAGCGGATCTACCGGAGGTTGCGCTGAGGTTTAGTCAGGTCCAACGGAACGGCGCGGGGGCGGTTTGGCCGTGGACCTCCAATGACGTCGCCGATGGCAAAGAGCTTACGCAGCCGCTTGGGTACGGCCCCGCGGTGATCGCCTGTCAGGTCCCGTCGGGTGACCTCACCGCCCTGCAACCCATCATGGACTGCGATCTCGTCGTCCTGGTGGCCAGGAGGGGCACTCCACGGGCCGCGCTCCGGGAGTCGCTCGACTCGCTCACGGAGTTCGGAGTATCGCCTCAGTGGGCGATCTTCCTCGGCACGAAAGCTGTAGGACTTCCAGGCGGGGCGGAAGCGGACGCCCGATGAGTGCGAGCACCGTGCGGCCGCGCGACGGGCGCAGGGTGCGAGCTTCCTCACCGGCCGACGGGCAGGCTTGGCTGCGGACCGGATGGTCACGCGTCATCTTCACCGTGGGCGCCAGCGCCGCCGTCGGCATCGCAGCTGGCCTCGGCACCAAGACCGCCGTCGCTGCCCTGCTCGGAGTGGCGGTAATCGTCATCGTCCTCGTCCGCCCGGTGATCGGGGCCTATACGCTGGTCGCCGTTGTGCCGCCGGTCTCCGGGCTGCGTGCGGGGCTGCCCGTACCGCAGTTGCGGCCGGGCGAGGTCCTGATCGCCAGCATCGGAGTTCTGCTGCTGCTGCTAGCACGGCCGGGTCGGACCCCCCGCTGGAGAGCGTTCGACTGGTTCGCGATTGGGTACGCCGTCGCGAACGCTGGTCTCGGCGCGGCCGATCTACTGTCCCGCAGTTCCCCCATCACGCTCAGTGAAGCCGACAAGCTGCTTGGCCCGATGCAGTTCTTCATTCTGTACCGGGCCGTGCTGACGACGCTCACGACCGAGCGCCAGCGCCGGGTCGCCCTCCGTCTCCTGCTGGTCCCCAGCGTACCGGTGTCGCTGCTGGCGATACTTCAGGAAATGCACGTTCCCGGCATTCCGGCGCTCCTGGCCAACGCCACAGATACTCAAATCTTCCTGACCAATTCCGGCGTCGCGCGCGCGACCGGGCCGTTCGCGCACTGGCAGGATCTGGGCAGCTACCTGTTCGTGGTCGTGATCCTGGGTGTGTCGCTTCTCGTCAACCAATCGTGGCGGGTCGCGAAACCGAGGATCCTGGCCGGGATCGTGGTGCTCGCTGGTATCGCGCTGATCACGACGGTGAGCTTCACTCCGATCGCAGGCGCCACGGTGGGAGTGTTGGTGCTGGCGATGACCGCCCGTCCGCGCAAACGGTGGGTGGTGCGCACAGCAGCGCTCATCGTGCTCCTCAGCGTCGCGTTCGCACCGGTCCTGGCCACCCGCTATCAGGAGCAGTTCACCGGCCAGCCGCCAGTGAAGCAGATTCCCTACCTGCCCGAGAACTTCAACTTCCGCATCACTGTCTGGACGACGGAGTTCATTCCCGTGCTCGAGGAGCACCTGGCCACCGGTTATGGCCCGGATGACCCGCCCAACCTATCCTTCACCTACACCGAGTCCGTATACGTAACGCTTCTGCTGCGAGGCGGGCTGCCGCTCCTCTTCCTTTACGCCGGGCTGATGCTCACCCTGGCTTTTCGAGCGCGTGATCTCAGCGACGATCCTGACGTAGAACGAAGAGCTGTAGCCCAGACGCTGTTTATCCTGATCGTCCTCGCCGTGTTCATGCAGCTGACCACGAACTATTTCGTAAACGCGGGCTTTCCATTTATGTTCTGGGTCCTCGCGGGTTTGCTGGGAGACGACCGGACCGCGAGACCAAGACGGCTCGGTGCCGTCCTGGCTGCAACTGGCGCACAACGGCCGCCACCCGGTGACCGGCCGCCCGGCCGTCAGGGTGATCTGCGACTTCGGCCGAGCGGGCCAGGTGGACCGAGCACGCCATGACGCGCGTCGTTGTCGTCGGAGGTCTTATGACGGACGCCGTCGCCCACGCCCTGTACCCCCTGGCCCGGGGCAGCGACACTCCCGCCACCGTGTCTATGCATGGGGGCGGTTCGGGTACCAACATCGCGGCGTGGCTGGCCGTGGACGGCAATGATGTGGCGTTCGTCGGCCGCCGCGGAGCCAGCCCCGCTGCGTAGCTGAGCGAGTCCCTCTGCGGCTGTTCTGGCTGCTCGGCCGGGCTGCTGTGGTAACCCGGCGGCAGCTCGGGCGCTTGTGACTCCGACCATGGCGTTCTACCGCCGATATCCAGGTGATCGGTAACCAAGACCGACGGCGCCCGGGGGGACGAAATCGCCGTCGGCGGGTACCCCAATACGGATGTGAACGTCTTTCCAGCTGAAGACTCCACGTGAGTACCGGGCATCGCATGCGTGGGTGCCCGGAGCCGGCCAGATCGAAGGCTGACTGGAATAGTCGTCGCTCAGGGAGAGTGGGCCGGACATGCAACCGGTCCCACGCGTCAGCCACCAGTCTACAAAATGCGCCGTTCCCCAATACGGGTTGGCGGTGGCGTCGATGTTCGCGTTCTGGATCGTGATCGACGATGGAAAGGTATGCCATACCGAGTAGGCCAGATCCGGGTCGAGCGTGAATCCTTGGCAATTCGTGAGCCCGGTCATGCGATCGATCTGGATCGTGTCATCCGGGGCCTGGTAGGGCTGGAACACGTCGGCATGATCGCCGTAGCCTGAGCAGCCAGAGATGCCATCAACACGAATGTTCTCCAGCGTAATCGTGTTGACGTTGATCGTCCCGTCGTCTGCCGTATTAATGTCGATCCCGTCGCCTGTCGAACAGGTCTGCGACGTGCTCGACGCGCCGCCGGGGCAGGTACGCCCAATACCGGCAGCGTTGTGAATCCATACGCCCTCCACGAATACCGCTCCGGGCGAATTCTTCGCGATGTAGATCCCTATGCAATCGCTCGCATCATTGGAGCAGGGATAGGTCAGATCGATCTGGCCGCCGATGATCTGCACGCGGCGACCGCCCATGATCGTGATCCCGCCAACCAGCGGACCGTTCGTGGGCAGATGGATCCGGTAATCCGTGCTGTTGTCCAGCAAGGGCGTCTGATGCGACCCGGTGTTTCTCAGATACAGATTCACGCACCGGTGCTCCCGGTCGCCGCACTGAGGGGGCGCCCAGGTCAGCTCGGCCGAGCTCGGCGGAGCGCCATGGGAAGCATTCGCCGGCGTCCTCCCGGCCGATTGGGAACAGGCGACGAGCAACACCAAGATCAACGATCCGATCGCGAGGCACCTCACACAACCCTCCGCATGTCTGCCGCGGGCTTTCACGGCAGCATCATCGGGCGTCTCCGCATGGTCAATTCTCTGGCGGCCTCCGCGTACGCCAGCGCGCTGCGGGAGCCGGGGTCACCGTCAGCGCGCCTCCGGAAGACGTCGTCGCAGCCTACCCTCATACGTTACGGCGCAGGAGCGCAAGATCCTCTCGGCGGACTGCTCCGCAGGCCGCCGCGACGGCGAGATATACCGCTCCCCCCGCTGCGATGCGCAGCCATACCGAGATGCTCGACGGCATCGCGATCAACGCTCCCGACATCACCGCGGTCGCCGCAACGGCGCCAGCGATGCGCCGGTCCGCGAGTGGCGGCCTGCCGATGACGACTGCCACTCGGCGCGCACATACCAGGCACACCACCGACTCCGCCGCAACCGTGGATATCGCTGCTCCGATAGCTCCATAGAACGGGATTAGCAGCAAGTTCAAGAGGACGTTGATGATCGAAGCGACCGTCACAGACATCGCAAAGGTGCGCTCCTGCCCCGCTGCCATCGCCAGGCTCGTGTAGTTGATCGCCACCAGGACGACCGCACTCGCGCCCATCAGGATGGCAAAGGGCGTGCCTGCCGGACGGTAGGCGGGCCCGAACAGTCCAGTCATCACGTCGGTGCCCACGATCGCCGACCCCGCAATCAATGGCAGGGCCGCCACGACACTGAGCGACGTGAAGCTGCCAAGCTGGCGCCGCAGTGCGTCGGAGTCATGCGTGAACAGCTTGGACGCGTGTGGATAGATCGCACTCACCCAGATCTGGGCGAACCCGCTGATGACCATCGGCAGCTTGGCTGCCACGGCGTACTGCCCAACCTCCGCCTTGTTGGTGAGGAGTCCGAGCAGCACCTGGTCCATGGAATAGTAGACTTGGAGCATGACCAGGGAGAAGCCGAGAGGCGCGGCCCCCTTCGCGAGATCCCATAGTGGAGCAATCGCCCACGACACCCTGATTGGTCCTACCGCCCGCCGCACCATGGCGAACGCGGCGATGGCCGTGAGTATTGCGCCTGCGGCAAGTACCGCCGCGTAGCGCTCGGCCCCAGTCGGGCCGCGGATCAAAATCAACGGGGTCACGATCCCGAATAGCACCTGGCCGGCCAGGCGGGCGGCTGCTACCGCCCGCAGCCGCTGGAGCCCTTGGAGGGCCCAGTCCACCGTCATGCTGTACGCGACGTAGTAGAGGGCGACGATGGGGGTCAGCGTCACGAGCTCCTCATTTGTGCTGAGGAGGGGCACGAGCGCCACCAGCAGGGCAACAGCGATCGCAGCGATGATTGCCTGCACCGCGAGCGCCTCGCCGACCACCTTGCCTGCGTCTGCGGGGTCACGCGCGATCTTTCGGATCCCCAGCGTGCCAATCCCGAAGTTGGTCGGAGCTCCAACGACAAAGCCGGCCAGGGCAAGGGCGAAGCTGTACGTGCCGAACGTGAGCGGACCGGCTCTGCGCGCGAACAATGTGATCACCACGAACCCGATGAGACGAATCAGGACCGT
>JBEKCN010000033.1:0-10519 GCA_050014855.1 Streptosporangiaceae bacterium
GTTCGTGACGGCGACAGCCACATCCCGGCCGGGCGCCTGCTCCGGGCCCTTGGCCAAGACTTCGAGCCCGGCCCGAAAATCCGGCACCCGCACCGGAGTGCCGTATTCATTGCGGTAGGAGAAATTCGCGCTCGTCACAGCGAACTCGCCGGCCGCGCGCGGCCGCACCACGACGCGGTGCACACAGGTAAGGCCCGCGGTGATCTCTGGAATCTCCACCCGGTTCCGGCCGCGTAGCAGCAGGAACTGGGGCGGCAGGCCAAGCTTGAACACGATGTCCGTGCAGGTTCCCGGCCCGGTGTTGTGAAACCTGATCTCGAGCTCCTGGTCCCGGTCGGCAGGCAGCTGGCCCGGCTCGACAGATACTTCGATCACAGGTTGGCCCCTCCCTGGGGCACGACGGTTCCTGCTTCCAGATTCGTGGCCCGCGGGTGGAACTCCTTCTTGCAGTCGAGGCAGTGCACCGCCACGCGGGACTGCGTAGGAGCAGGCCCGTAGCTGAAAGCGTCGTCGGTGAGCTTTTCGCGGTGCTTTTCGCACACCGGCTTGCCGCAGTGATGGCAAACCGGAATCTTCACGTTCCGCTGCTCCTTCTCACCGCAGTCGGCGCATTCCCAGGGCATGGCTTCTCCCTTGCTCAATCGTCATTCTGGGCTGACATACGGGCAAGTTCGGCTCGTATGTTCCCCTCGATCCGGCGGTAGGTCTCCTCCGAGATGCGGCCCTCCACAAGCGCGTCGGTGGCGGCCTCCAGGCGCCTGCGCAAGGTCGCCATCCGCGACTCGCCGGGCCCGGCGGCCGGCCCCGGCCCGGCGGCCGGGGGCGAGGGCGAGGGCGAGGGCGGGGGCAGGGGCGACTGAGCCCATTCGCGGGCCACCGGCGGCGACTGGTCCCACTCCTGGGCCGACGGCGGGGGCGGGGGCGACTGAGCCCATTCGCGGGCCACCGGCGGCGACTGGTCCCACTCCTGGGCCGGCGGCACGTGCGCGCCGTAGCCGTAGGCCGGCGGCAGGTGCGTGCCCGGAGAGCGGGTGTCCGCCTCCCGGGCTGCGCTGAACATTTCCCGCGATTTGAGCCTGGTCGCCACCAGGTCGTGCAGCGCATCCCATTCGCTCACGACTTGGTTTTCCATATTCTGGTTTACATAGGAACCGTGCACGCTCAGCCTGGCCGCGGTACTGCCCGCATTCGCCTGGATACTGCCCAGGTACTCCTCTTCACCGGTCAGCGTCAGATGGAAATCAATCGGGAAGACGCCGTCGTAGCGGCGCCCGGCGATATCCCAGTACCGGTTCACCAGGTTCGCCCGGCCGCCACCGCGAGGCGGATTTTCGATGACCTGCTTGACGTAGTAGCCAGAATCGCTCAGCTCGTCCGTCAGCTCAATCACCGTGCGGTAATCAGGGATCACCCCGGTGAACTCATCAACGTCGGGCCGGCCGACGTCCTTGAGCCCGTCTGGGACCACCCGCACGGCCTGATAGCGCACGGAATTCAGGCTCAGCTGGAAGTCCACCTCGGCCTCCATGGTGACCGTGGCTTTGGGCGCCTGCAGCCAGCCGCCGCCGGTTGGCCGGTACATACGGATGTCGGTGACCCCGGACAGGGTGCCCTTAAATGCGGCCCGGAGGCTTCCGATCAGCATGTCGGCCTGGCTGATCTGCTTTTCGAACCGGATCGTCAGGGTCTGGCTGCCGGTCTTTTCCGGCCCCGTCGGCGAAAGCGGCCGCCATTCAATGGTCCGGACGGACTGAGACTCTGGGTTGCTGATGTACGCATTGACCGGCGATGCGCTCTCTACGTTCCCCCACGTCTTGGGCACGATCAGCTTGATGAGCTCAAAGCGGAGGAACGTGAGCTGCTTGCGGGCCTCCCCCGGCCGCTCCTCCCTGAGTGGGCCCCAGTGCAGGTCGACCTGCAGCGTCCGCTTGTCCGACGCCGGCACGAGCGACGGGACGATCCAGATCGGAATGCTCCGGGGGGTGCGCGCCTGCGGCAGGCCGTACGGCAGGTGCACGGCCCACTGCCCAGCGGGCCGGCCATGCTCGGCGCTGAACAGGGGATGACCAGAAACCTGGCCGGGGAAGGCGATGCCCGTATCGCTGATGAGCAGCGAGTTCTGCTGGGCAGGCTCAGGACGGAAGGTCAGGCCGGCTTCGCCTTTCAGTACGGCGAAGCCGGCCGAGAACTCGACCGGGTCGTCCTGGCCCAGACCGAACCTGGCCCGGTAGGAGCTGAGCCGTTCCCGGTCCGGCCGGGCCAGGGTCATCACCACGTCGAGCGTGCCTTCGGTCGGCTGGGGCGTGCTGACGTAGGTCCCGTCCTCGCCCAGCCGGACCTGGCCCCGCAGGGTCTCCAGCACGTTCACGGAATCCAGGCTCGGCAGTACGGGGAGTGGCGGCCTGACGGCCAGCGCGGCCGCCTTACGCCGCTGATGCGCCAGGTAGGCAGCCACGCCGACGCCCAGGCCCGCAAGCAGCAGAACGAGTCCGGCGATCACATTCACGAACATGACCAGGATGCCGACGACCGTGACGACCCCGCCGGCCACGATGACGTTCATGAGGCCGCCCTTGACGGCATGATCGTGCTCAGCACAGTGATAGACCGCAGCTTGCCTGCCCTCGAGTCCCAGGCCGGCAAATTCCCTGCTCACGGGCTTTTCGCCGCCATCCACCGCCCTGGGCGTGTGCTCCTGGCACATACCGGTACCGCAGTGATGACAGACCGCGAATATGTCCGGTGAGCCGCAGCGGTAACAGCGGGCCTGGGGTGCGTGGTCTTCCAGAGCCAATAGCATGGTTGCGCTTTCTTCTCCTGTCCCGGCTGGGTCTACGTACCGCGATATCAGCGCCGCTGGCGTACGCGGTCATACCGTTCGCGCAGCGTCCTCTGGAGCGCATTCATCTCGTGGGTGAGCTCCCGGCTGTCACGCCGCAGGGAGCCACGGACGAAGATCCTCAGCTCACCGCTTTGCATCTTGGTCTTGTGCGTGACCCCACCGCCCTGCATGACCGTTTCGCGTTCTGTCTCGAAATGCTGGCCCGCAGCAAAGACCCACAGAACCATGTCATCCGGGCCAACCTTGCGATGGGCCACATACAGCCAGCTGACGCTGTTCGTACGCTCATCCCGGAAGGGCCCGTCATGGCCAGGCCATACCTGTCTGGCTTCGAATCCCCGGTCCTGCAAAGCGGTCCTGATGTCGGTAATGCGCATCTCGTCCGGGATAATTTCGTCAAAATACAAATGGTGACTGGGCGAAAAATCGCGTTTGGCAAAAGCATCATCGAGCGTGAGCTCGGCGTTGATGGTAACCGTGGAGGACAGCTTCAGCGGTTCCTCCAGGAAATATCCCGTTGCGTCGTATACCCGAGCGGTCATCCCGGACATCAGATAGCGCGGAATCCGCACCTCGGCCACGGCGCTGAGGACATCCTGCTTATAAAGCTCGCCTGGATGCTCGATGGACAGCAGCATCGGTGCACTCTGGTAGTGGCGGGTCTTGCTGTCGTTGGACTCTCCGGTCTCCTCATCGGGCCTTTCGTCAGCATCAACAGCGAACATCGGAACGTCTTCCCATTCGATGCTGCCCCGGCTTGGGACGCCGCTGCGCCCGACGCTTCTGCGGACAGGGTTGTACCGAACCGGCACCTCGTCGAACTGGATGGTCCGCCCGGCCCGGGGAAGACCATCTCCGACACGGAGGCTGAGCGTCCGCAAAGAGGTGATGGTCGGCCAGTCGATAGCCACCCGGGCGACCTTGGGCCGCAGCTGGCCGAGGCCGGGCCAAGCCGGCACGCTGATCCGGATGCTGATACCCAGTACGAGCTCGCCCCGGAAGCTGACCTGCTGCGTGATCCGGGCCATGACCGCGCGCAGCTGCTGCTGCGCGTACTCGGTGTGCAGATCGAGGGTTAGCGGGTCGAGGTGGGCCATGTCGAGGCTAACCAGGTCAAGACTGTCGGGATCAGAGAGATCGATATCCATCTGGGCCGGCAGAACAGCTGGAGACTCCGGCTCGAAAGTATGCCTGGCCACACAGGTCTGCCGGTCCGCGCTCAGCTGCTCGAGATGATCTGCGACACTGGGCGCGACGGGGACCTCGATGGGTATCGAGCCGTGACGGTCGGCGAGCTGCAGCCGCTCACCGAGGTTGGTCGCGTGGTAGTCCTGCAGCAGCAGATGACCGACGATTGCAGTCTCGCCGGACGGAACATCCGTGCCGATCTGGCGGGCTACGTCGTCCCGCGCCACCCGGCTGAAATGCTCGTAGCCGTCATAAGGAAGAGCGAGCTCAATCCGGCCAGCCGGGTCTCTGCCCTGCTTCGTCCAGGGATTCTTGGAGATTTCCTGGTCAACGAAATAATGTTCGGTGATTTCAGCCTGGCTGAGCCGGCCTCGCGCGAAGATGGCCGCCGCGCCGCCGGGACGTGTCCATCCCGGCGTAAGCGTCTGCAGGACACCGGCAGATACACGCCGCCTGCCGTGGCTGCCCGATGGTGCCATTTATATGCTCCCTTTGGAAAGTGTCTGCGGGTGATGACGCCGGCATCCTCACCGCGGCCAGATCGTGGCATCGCGCACGGCGACGTCGAGCGATACCACGCTGAAGACCGCGACCATCCGGCCTCTGTGGCGGGGGCCGGGCGCACGGATCCCAGCACCGGATGCCATGGCGGAGGCGACCGCCGGAACGTTGCCCGAGTCCAGGACGGTGACTGACGCCCGCACCAGAAGCGGGCGGGTCACTGTCCTGTTCGCGCGTTCGCTCCTGTTCGCGCGTTCGCTCCTGTTCGCGCGTTCGCCGCGGTACCGGCCACGCGCTACGAGCACGGCGCGGAAGCAGCGTGATACCCCTGCGGCGCCTCGTCGATCAGGTACCCGTCGCCATTCTGTTGAAGAAACAGCGTTATGCTCCAATCCGTACACGATTCGTCGTTATTGGCAGCGTCGGGATGCTGATGGCTGACAAACGTCACGGCCGCGGCAGTGTCGCCATTGGCGTCAGCAGAAATGCTCGCAAGCTGCTCAGCGGAATCGGCTGTGCCCTGGTATCCCTGGTCAAAGCCCGCCTGGGTCAGCTGCTCCTGGAGTTGCGGGCTGAGCAGCCCTACGTAAGTCTGATACGAGTGCGCATTGATCGCCGAGAAATACTGGTCGAGAAATGCCTGCACCGACGAGGCGTCGGGATCTTGCGCCGCCTCCGATGTCATCGTTACCGTGCCGCTGGCCGTGGCCTCGGCTGCGGATGGCGCGGGACCCGGAGACCCCGCGGAACCGGCCGATGCCCCGGTCCCGGACGCCCCTGAACCGCCCTTGGATGACGAAGCAGTCGCGGTCCCGAAGAGATGCCGGAGTCCATGGCTGTCGGTCACCAATATGGCTCCCACTGCGGCAAATGCCAATACCCCCACGATGACGCCCGCGGCGATGGGCCGGCGCCGGATCGAGGAAACCCAAGCCGGTGCGCCGCCGGCTCCGGCATTGCCGCTATTCGGCCGGCTGCCCCGGCGAGCGTCCGGAAACGGGCTCCCGCAGCCTTCGCAGATTCTCCCCCCCTCGGCTTTCGGCCGTCCGCACGTAGCACAAAATCGCATGCCCCCCTGCCCGCCCCTCCGATACCTGGTTCATAGCGCTCTCGTCCACCCTCACGGTAGGCCGAGTATCGTCCCTTCCATGCCGATTGCACTGTTACTTCCAGGTTAGAGTTTTGTCCTCGCTTACCCGGTAAACCGCTTCGGCCGCCGGCGCGTCTTACAATGTTTGGGCTCGCGGCCGCCCATACGGTGATGCGGCTAAGGCCACCGAGGCGGCCGGTCACCTAAAATGGCCCAAAGCCGACAAATCTAGATATATAGGGGCTTAGCCGGACGAGCGCGGGAACCACTGCCGCTGCTCGAGTTCCGGGCGTGCGCCGACCCGCCCGGGCCTATGCGGAGTCACATTTCCGGGTGACCGGGTCCGCATACTTCCGGCTTAACCGAAAAGCCTCGCAGTTTGAGTTTCAGCTGTCTCTTGGCCGGCTTAATGACGTTTGACCTTAGTCGTTAATTGCCTGGCAGTGCCGTTATCCAGGGCGAACTTACGCCCGCATCCCGGACCGGCGCGCCCGACTCCGGGCGGGCACTCCGCCTCCGGTCGTCCGCCAGTGCCCGGCGTCGCGGCTGTATCCCGCTGGCGGAAACGCCAGTGAGCCAGCATGCCCGTGTGTCACTTGTCCAGGAGAAGGGAGCCTTTTCTCGCCAGAGTGGCCACATTTCCGGGATCCGAGGCTCACGGGATCCATTCGTCTATGATTTATTAATCATACTAGATTTTCGGCCGGTTGCGCCGCAGGATGGCCACTAGGTGTCTCCCGATGATCGGAGTACCCATGGCGTCTATGGCTCCCGAAATACCTCCCCCCACCCGGGCCCTGGGGCTGCTGCCGGGTGACGCGCCGCTGACCCTGGTGGACGCGGACGGCCGGGCCGTGCCGGGCGATGTGGGTATGCCCGCCGACGGCATCCTCCTGGAGCTCTATCGCAGGATGGTGCTGGCCCGGCGGTTCGACACCCAGGCGACCGCCCTGACCAGGCAGGGGCGGCTGGCGGTGTACCCGTCGGCGCACGGCCAGGAGGCGGCGGAGATCGGGGCGGTCCTGGCCCTGCGCGAGCAGGACTGGCTGTTTCCCACCTACCGCGACTCGGTGGCCGTGGTCTCCCGGGGCGTCGATCCGGTCGAGGTGCTGACCCTGCTGCGCGGCGACTGGCACTGCGGTTACGACCCGTACTCCCGTCGCGTCGCGCCGCAGTGCACACCGCTCGCGACCAGTGCCCTGCACGCGGTGGGGGTGGCACACGCGGCCCGGCTCAAGCACGAGGACACGGTCGCCCTGGCCATGCTCGGCGACGGGGCGACCAGCGAAGGGGACACCCACGTCGCGCTCAACTTCGCGGCGGTGTGGAAGGCCCCGGTCGTGTTCTTCGTGCAGAACAACGGCTACGCGATCAGCGTCCCGCTGACCAAGCAGACCGCGGCCCCGACGCTGGCGCACAAGGGCATCGGCTACGGCATCCCTGGCGTCCGGATCGACGGCAACGACGCGGCCGCCGTGTACGCCGCGGTCCGGCGGGCGGTGGTTTCCGCCGCGGAGGGCGGCGGCCCGGTACTGATCGAGGCCCTGACCTACCGGGTCGAAGCCCACACCAACGCCGACGACGCGACACGGTACCGCAGTCAGGAAGAGGTGGACAGCTGGGTGCCGCGCGATCCGCTGACCCGGCTCCGGCGGTACCTGACCGGCCGCGGCCTGCTCGGTGACCAGGCCGCCGCCGCGCTGGAGGCCGAGGCCGAGGCCGGTGCGGCGGAACTGCGGGAACGGATGAACGCCGATTCCGCGCTTGATCCGGCGGACCTGTTCGAGCATGTCTACGCCGCGCCCACCGCAGCGCTGCGCCGCCAGCAGCGGGAGCTGGCCTGGGAACTTGCCGCCGAAGCCAGCGACGGGGAGGAAACCCGATGACGGCGATCGTCGAAGACCCGGCCCGCACGCTGCGAGCCCCGGGGGGACGGGCCAGGACGGGCCAGGCCGCGCCGGGGCAGGCGGCGCCAGAGCAGGCGGCGGAGACCGTGACCATGGCGGGCGCGCTCAACCGGGCCCTGGCCGACGCGCTGGCCGACGACGAGGCGGTGCTCGTCTTCGGCGAGGACGTGGGGGCGCTGGGCGGCGTCTTCCGGGTGACGAACGGGCTGGCGGCCCGGTTCGGCGAGACCCGCGTGTTCGACACCCCGCTGGCGGAGTCCGGCATCGTCGGGACGGCGATTGGCATGGCGATGAACGGTCTGCGGCCCGTGGTCGAGATGCAGTTCGACGCGTTCGCTTACCCGGCGTTCGAGCAGATCGTCAGCCATCTGGCCAAGCTGCGCAACCGGACCAGGGGCCGGATCGCGCTGCCCGTGGTGATCCGGATCCCGTACGGCGGCGGGGTCGGCGGGGTCGAGCACCACAGCGACTCATCGGAGGCCTACTACGCGCACACGGCGGGCCTGCGGGTGGTGACGCCGGGCACCCCGGGGGACGCCTACACGCTGCTGCGGCTGGCGATCGAGTCGCCGGATCCGGTTGTTTTCCTGGAGCCGAAGCGCCGTTACTGGGCCCGGGAGGCGACGGTCCTGGACCACACGGGGCCGGCCCTGGACCGCGCTGTTGTCCGGCGGCCGGGCTCGGACGTGACGCTGATCGCTTACGGCGCGATGGCCGGCACCGCGCTGGAGGCGGCCGAAGCGGCCGGGGCAGAGGGCTACAGCGTCGAGGTCATCGACCTGCGCAGCTTGTCCCCCTTCGACGATGACACGGTCACCGCCTCGGTCCGCCGGACCGGCCGGGCCGTCGTGGTGCACGAGGCGAGCCGGTTCTGCGGCTACGGCGCCGAGGTGGCCGCGCGGCTGTCGGAGCAGTGCTTCCACCACCTCGAAGCCCCGGTCCGGCGGGTCGCGGGATTCGACATCCCGTACCCGCCACCGCACCTGGAGGACTATCACCTGCCCAGCGTGGACCGCATCCTCGATGCGATCGACAGCCTGCAGTGGCAGGAAACCCGCAGCGACGCGGAAGCGGGCCGTTAGATGCCCGCGTTCCTGCTGCCCGACCTGGGCGAGGGGCTGACCGAGGCCGAGATCGTGGCCTGGCACGTGCAGGCCGGTGACACCGTGACCGTTGACCAGCGCGTGGCCGAGGTCGAGACGGCCAAGGCGGTGGTCGAGGTGCCGGTGCCCTTTGCGGGCCGGGTGACCGAACTGCACGGCCATGTGGGGGACGTGGTCGCCGTCGGGACCCCGCTGATCACGGTCGACGCAGACGGGAGCGGGAACGTCCTGATCGGCTACGGGACGTCCGACGGGCGGGCGCGCCGGAAGCGGGCCGTCCGGCGACCGGCCGGCCCCGGCCCGACGGGCCGGATGCCCCAGGCCCCGGCCCTTGCTCCTGCCCCGGCCCGGACCCCGGAGCCGGCGGCTCCAGCTCCGGCCCCCGAGCCGGCGGCTCCAACTCCGGCCCCGGGGCCGGACGCTCCGCGCCGGGTAGCCGTCGCCTCGCCGCTGATCAGGCAACTGGCCAGGAACGCCGGGCTGGACCTGGGGGCCGTGCCCGGCTCCGGCCCGGATGCCCTGATCACCCGGCACGACGTCGAAGCGGCGATCCAGGCCAGCCGGTCAGCGCGGCCCGCCCCGGCGGGGACGGCTACGCCCACCGCCGCTGCCCCGGCCGCCGCGCCCGTTACTCCGCCGGTTACTCCCCCGGCGACCGCGGCCGGTACTCCCCCGGCCAGCGGATCCGTCACTCCCGCCGCCGTCGCGCAGCCGGCCGCCACTGACCCGGCGGCACCGGCCGCGGGGCCGGACGGCCGGACCCGGATTTCGCTCCGGGGGCCGCGCAAGGCCGCGGCGGACAAGCTGAGCCGGTCGCGCCGGGAGATCCCGGAGGCGACCGTCTGGGTCGACGTGGACGCGACCGGGCTGGCCGAGCTGCGCGGGGCACTGAACGCCAGCCCCGCCGCGCCGCCCATCAGCGTGCTGGCCCTGCTGTCCCGGTTCGCGATCCTGGGCCTGCGCCGCTATCCCGAGCTGAACGCCCTGGTCGAAGGCGACGAGATCGTGCTGAATCCGTCGGTGCAGCTCGGCTTCGCCGCCCAGACCGACCGCGGGCTGCTGGTGCCCGTCGTACCCGAGGCCCAGGCCCTGACGCTGGAGCGGCTGTCGGCGGAGCTGGCCGAACGTTCCCGGCGCGCCCGGGCCGCCCAGCTCGGGCCCGGGGAGCTGACCGGCGGGACGTTCACCGTGAACAACTACGGCATGTTCGGCGTGGACGGCTCGGCCGCCATCATCAACCATCCCGAGGTCGCGATCCTGGGCATCGGCCGGATCATCGAGCGCCCCTGGGTGGTCGACGGCGCGGTCGTGCCCCGCAAGATGACCGAGCTCACGCTGGCCTTCGACCACCGGGTCTGCGACGGCGGGATCGCGGGCGGCTTCCTCCGGTTCGTCGCCGACTGCGTCGAGTCCCCGGCGAGCGCGCTCAGGTACCTGTAGGGCCCGCGGCGGTCGGCGCGCGCCCGGCCGCCCCAGCCGCAGGCACGGCCCCCGGCGGTACGGCCCCGGGGAGCGCGGCGCCGGGCGGTAGGGGCGCGGCCGGTCCCAGCGGCGGCGGGACGTGCCCCAGCTCGTCGAAGATCAGCACGGTCTGCGTCGACTGCACCTCCGGCATGCTCTGGAAGCGGTTGAGGACCAGCTCCCGCAGGGTCGCGACGTCGCGGGTCCTGACCAGCAGCACGATGTCGGTGTCGCCGGACACCAGCGAGGCGTGCTCGACCTCCTGGATCGCGATGAGCCTGGTCAGCAGCCCCCGCCAGGCCGGCTGCGCGATGTTGAGGTACACGTAAGCCGACAGCCCGAGCCCGTAGCGCTGCGGATCCACTCGGGCGGTGTAGCCGGTGATCACCCCGGCCTGCTCCAGCCGCTGGACCCGCACGTAAGCGCC
>JBEKCN010000034.1:0-10502 GCA_050014855.1 Streptosporangiaceae bacterium
TGGATGGCCCGAAGAACGGCTGACCGCCGATGTGCCAGCTGTCGCGGCCGAGTTCTTCGATGAGCACCCAGACCGCCTCGCGGAAGGCCTCCGAACCCTCGAAGGCGACTATCACGTCGGTGATCTTCGCGGCCAGGTCATGCTTTTGCTTTTCGCTGAAGACTCCCTCGATGACCTTGACGGTAACCAGCGGCATGACGTGCCCTCCACGGGCGGTGATCCCCACGCATTTAGGGGCGGGGCGCGGATTGCCCGTGCCAGAAGCATCCGCCCTGGACGAGCGCACTCGCATCTATGGGATCCCTAGGCAGCACCATGGCATCGCACCCGAGGTCCATGGGCTGTTCACCGGGCAGAGCCAGTTCTACTGTGGTGAGCGAACCACCAAGAGGGGATGGTGATGCTCCGCGGCCGCGCAAACCAGTGCCTAGCCCTTGACGGGCTCCTCGCGGACGTCCGCTCAGGGCGCAGCCGGGCGCTGGTGGTGCGCGGCGAGGCCGGTATCGGCAAGACCGCGCTGCTCGGCTACGCCGCCGACACGGCACCCGACTTCCAGGTGGCACGCGCTGAGGGCGTCGAATCGGAGATGGAATTGCCTTTCGCGGGGCTGCACCAGCTCTGCGGCCGGATGCTGAATCGCAGCAGCGCGCTGCCCGGGCCGCAGCGCGACGCGCTCGGCGTCGCGTTCGGCGTGCGTTCCGGCACCGCGCCGGGCCGCTTCCTGGTCGGGCTCGCCATCTTGACCCTGCTGTCTGACGTAGCCGCCGACCAGCCGCTGCTGTGCCTGATCGACGATGCACAGTGGCTGGACCAGACCTCCGCCCAAGTCCTGGCCTTTGTTGCCCGCCGGCTGGACGCCGAATCGGTCGCCATGATGTTCGGCACCCGCGACCCCGGCACGGCGCCTGGCCTCAGCCGCCTTCCCGAGCTGACACTGGAAGGACTGCCCGATACTGACGCCCGAGCCCTGCTCGCCTCGGTGATCCCCGGCCGGCTCGATGAGCGAGTCCGCGACCGCATTGTCGCCGAAGCCGGCGGCAACCCTCTGGCCCTGCTTGAGCTGCCCCGGGGGGTAACCGCCGCGGACCTGGCCGGCGGGTTCGGCGTGGCCGGCCCGCCGACGCTGGCCGGCCGGATCGAGCAGAGCTTCCAGCGGCGGATCGCGCCGCTTCCGGAGATGACCCGGCGCCTCCTGCTGCTGGCTGCTGCCGAGCCCGTGGGCGACCCGGCGCTGCTGTGGTCTGCTGCGAGGCACCTGGGCATCAGCGCGGACGCCGCCGGCCCGGCGGAGGCAGACGGACTGCTCACCGTGACCGCCGGGGTGACCTTCCGCCACCCGCTGGTCCGCTCCGCCGTCTACCAGGCGGCACCGGCCGGGGAGCGCCGCCGGGCCCACTACGCCCTCGCCGAGGCCACCGAACCGGGATCCGATCCCGATCGCCGGGCGTGGCACCGGGCCCAGGCAGCAGCCGAGCCAGATGAGGACATCGCCGCCGAGCTCGAGCGTTCTGCCGGCCGGGCGCTCGCACGCGGCGGCCTAGCCGCAGCGGCCGCCTTCCTCGTACGCGCCGCCGCGCTTACCCCGGCCGCGCCCACACGCGCGGCACGCGCACTCGCCGCCGCGCAAGCCCAGTACGAGGCCGGGATGCCAGACGCGGCAGTGGAACAGCTGGCCGTCGCCGCGACAGGACCGCTCAGCGAGCTGGACCGCGCCCGCCTGGAGCGGCTGCATGCACAGATCGCGTTCACCCGGCTGCGGGGCAGCGGCGCTCCCCAGCTACTGCTCCAGGCGGCACGGCGGCTGGGCCCCCGGGACGCCGCCCTGGCCCGCGAGACCTACCTGGAGGCGCTGTGGGCGGCGATCCGCACCGGCCGGTCCGGCAGCGGTCACACAGCACGCGAGGTGGCCGAAGCCGCCCTGGCCGCGCCGCTCGCAGCCGACCCGCCGCGGGCAGTTGACCTCCTGCTGGACGGCCTGGCCGCCCGGACTACCGAGGGCTACACGGCGGGCGTACCCGCCCTCCAGCGCGCACTCAGTGCGCTACGCGCCGGGAACGGCGACGACGACACACGCTGGCTATGGCTTGGCTGCCACACCGCCATGGACCTGTGGGACGACGAGGCGTGCCGCACATTGGCCGCCCGGCACGTCCAGCGAGCCCGGGAAGCCGGGGCCCTGACCATGCTCCCGTTCGCCCTCAACTACGTCGCCGCACATCACATCTTCGCCGGCGAGTTCACCGCAGCCGCGGACCTGCTCGACGAAGCGGACACGATCACGGCGGCGACCGGGAACGTGCGGATGGCGGACTTCTCGCTGCTGCTGGCGGCCTGGCGCGGCCGGGCATCCGGCGAGTTCGAAGCCGGGATGCAGGATGCGGCTGCCCGAGGCGAGGGGCTAGCGATGGCCAGCGCCGAGTTCGCGTCCGCCGTGCTCCACAACGGCCTGGGCCAGTACCAGGCCGCGCTCAACGCCGCGCGACAGGCCTGCACGCACGACGAGCTCGGCTTCGGCGTCTGGGTCCTGCCCGAGCTGATCGAGGCAGCGGTACGAATCGGGGAAAATGAGGCCGCGGCGGCCGCCCTGCACCAGCTGTCCGAACGAACCAGCCTCAGCGCCAGCCAATGGGCACACGGCATCGAAGCCCGCTCCCGTGCCCTCATGACCGACGGGCAGGCAGCCGAGGATCTCTACCAGGAGGCGATCAGCCAGCTCGGCCGCAGCAGGATGACGGTGCACCTCGCCCGAGCGCATCTCATCTACGGAGAATGGCTGCGCCGCGAGAACCGGCGCGCCGACGCCCGCGAGCAGCTGCGCACCGCCCACCAGATGCTCGCCACCATGGGAGCCGACGGCTTCGCTGAACGAGCCGCCCGCGAGCTGCGAGCCACCGGCGAGCGGCTCCGCAACCGCACCACCGGTAGCCCCGTCCAGCTCACCGCCCGGGAGACCCAGATCGCCCGGCTGGCCGGAAACGGCCAGCCCAACCGCGAAATCGCCGCCCAGCTCTTCATCAGCCCCCACACCGTCGAATACCACCTGCACAAAATCTTCGCCAAGCTCGCCATCAGCTCACGCAACCAGCTGCACAGCGTCCTGGCCGGCGGCAGACGCGAGGCACCTGCACGCCCGGTATCGTCCGGCACTTAGAACAACTAGCGCTGACCCGCCCCATACGTATGCGCCCAGTGCCAGGCCCGCAGCCCCTCTACGGCTCTGGTGAACCTGCATCAGCGGGGTTGGCGCGGCATTCCCTGGGGGCGGTGGCCGGAACGTGTGACCATCGTCGTGACCAAGATGGCGTGAGACGGCACCGTACAGGCTGAGACGGAGCGAGACCCCGCCGTGGCTTCGGCCGAGATCACGTGCGATATCTGCTGACAGCCAAGACTTGCTGGGACGGCGCTCGGCTTGCTCATAACCGAGAGGTCGCAGGTTCAAATCCTGCCCCCGCTACCATTTACGCAGGTCAGAGGCCTCTTCCAGTTCCGGAAGGGGCCTTCTTGCTGCGGCTTGTGCACGGATTTGTGAACGAGCGGGCTGGGACCGCGCGGCTAGGTGCTGACGTGATCGTTTTGACCATGAGTTTGGTGCCTGGTCTACGGCGCCCGCTTCTCTGGCCGAGTTCGAATAGAGGCTGTTAGCGGCGTTGGCTTCCGGTAGTCGACACGGTTCGGCGGGCTGGCTTCCCGGCGGGTTATTTGGCTTAGGTTTCCGCTAAGCGGTAGGTCGCTGGGTGCACGTGGGGTCTCAGCCCAGAGACCGCCACTTAACCTGTCGGCGGCGGGTGAATACTGACCCCGGCGTGGCGGGTCGCCAAAGGGTCAAAATTCGACCGTCGTTGACATAACCAAGGGCTCCGCAGACGCGCCCGGCGAGCGATGGTGACCAGCATCTCCGCCGGAAGTGCGAGGCCACCTAGCTTCCGCAGTATCGGTTTCATCTGCGCGTTGCGGCGCCTTCGGGGAGTATCTGATGGTGCGTCTAGTTTCGTGGAATTTGAATAACCGGGGCATCAGCGGAGCTCGGATGCAGGGGAAGTTGCTGCACGAGCTTAAACCGGATCCCATGTTGCTGCAGGAAGTCAATCTCGGCTCGGCTGAGAATCTCCGGCAGGCCGCTGAAGCTGACTGGCTGATCTGCGCGGCAGACCTGAGGCAGCGTGCCGCGGATGACCGCCCGGCCGCTCCCGGGAGGTCGCAATCGCCGGCCGCAGACCAGCCCCACATCGTGCCTGGATTTCCGCGGATGTACCGCTGCCCGAGCAGATCTTGCTAGCCGAGACCACCGTTGAGGGGCTCAGCCTGACAACTGTGTCCTACCACGCCCCTCCTGGGGTGACCTGGGAGATCGTCAAGCCTCGCCAGGCTGTCACCTTCGCCCGGTGGCTATCGGCTCAGCAAGGGCCAGTCTTGCAGGGTGCCGATGCCAATACCCCGAAGGTCGACGCGGTGGACTTCGCCGCTACCCGGACGTGGTGGCACTCTGGCGACCGTCGTCTCAACGGTGAGCCCGATGAGGACCTGCTCTTCGGCCCCGGCAAGATCCATCCACTAGAGGACGGACTGCGGCGCTGGCTCGCGAATCATCCCGCCGAAACAGCCGCCCTAGCCGACCACCTGGCAGGTTCGCTGGCGATCACCCACCGCACCGGCAAACGAAAGAACTCACCCGGAACCGGCCGACGATACGACTGGATCTGGCTCACCGCCCACTGGACCGTCCAGCACATCGACCACCTCTACGACGAACGCATCGACGCCGGCAGCGACCACGCCCTGGTCCTCGCCGACCTTGCTACTGGATAACCACACTCAGAGGAATCGTGATCCGGAATATGCGCGGAACGGCCTCGGCAGCGCCCTCGAACTGCTCTAGCGTCCTGGCAGATCGGCGTGGAAATTCGCTAGTTTCCGAAGGCGGCCTCCGGAGCCGTGACTGAACCTCCCGTCCACGGACGAGCCATAGTTCATCCTGACGTTCCCTCTGGCCAGTGCTTCGCCATGAGGTCAGCGAGTGCCCCGCTGAATGCTTCCGCATACTCGGCCACGTCGCCTTCTGTGAAGCCGTGACGGACCTGGTTCAGCACCTCGGCAACGGCCACGACAGCATCCTGGTGGTTGTCACCGACCTGACCGTAGATTTCGAACCCGGCTTGGCGTTCGGGCCAACGATTCCAGCCTGATCCCGGTACGCCCTCAACGTGACGGCCACCTCCACCGACTTGGGCGATGGAAAGCGGCCCATCACAGATGAGGGTGTAGCGGTCGGCGGCGCGTTCGACAGCGACACGGCAACCGGCATGATGCCGGCTGCGCAACGCGTCGCCGGCGTGCTAACGTCTTGGCGATCGTGATCCATCGGCTGGAGGTGAGTCCCATGAACGCAGTATCCGCAGTGGGTGCTCCGCTGCAGTCCACGATCGCGCGACTGAGGTAGTCGCCACCGGGAGCGCCCGCCAGGCAACTCGCGAAAGGCGACTCCCATGAACACAACACCTTTTTCAACTCTGCACTTCACCTCGACGGCGCCCTCCGACGGGCCGAGGTCCCACCAGGATCAGTTGCAGGTCGACGCCACAAGGCGGGTGCGCGCCGCGGGTCAGCGAGCGTTGGTCCTCGGTGGTGGCGGATCGGCAGGCAATGCGTGGTTGATCGGCGTCATTGCCGGCCTGTTTGATGCCGGGTTGGATGTGACCGAGGCCGATCTGATCATCGGGACGTCGGCCGGATCGACGGCCGCTGCCCAGATAACTAGCGTGAGCCCGACCCAACTGCTTGCCGGCATCCTTTTCGCTGCGCCCCGGCAACGGACTGGTCCGGCCGGATCCGACGGTGGACGCGTTCCCGTTGGGCCAGTGGCCGACCATATGCGGAGGACGAGCGAGATCATCGCCGCCGCTGAGGATGCGGCCGAGATGCGCCGTAGACTGGGTGCGGCGGCGCTCGAGATGGATGCGGCGTCGGACGGCTCCGGGCAAACGCGGTGGCGCGCTACGGTCGCCGCTCGGCTGCCCAGTCAGCGCTGGCCGGAACGAACGGTGCTGATCGTGGCTGTCGATGCCCATACCGGTGAACCGGTCGTGTTCGACCGCCACAGCGGAGTCGACTTGGTGGACGCCGTCGCCGCCAGCTGTGCCAACGGCTTCGGTGTCCCTCCCTACGGGATCGGCGACTGCCGATACATCGACGGCGGCTACCGACGATCCAGCGAGAATGCCGATCTGGCAGCCGGATACGGCCGGGTGCTGGTGCTGTCGCCACTTGGTGGCAGAACACGGGCGCCGCTGGACTGGGGCATGCATCTTGCAGCACAGGTCGACGAACTACGCGCCCGCGGCAGCAGAGTCGAAACCGTTCTCCCGGACAGCGACTCCCGCGACGCATTCGGCAGCAATCTGATGGATCTGTCGACGCGTCCGCCCGCCGCTCGAGCCGGTTACGACCAAGGCAGAGCCCTTGCCGAGCAGCTCACCGAATTCTGGCGCTGACGCCCTCGAAATCAGTCGACTCGGTAGGCGTGACGACACCTGCTCATGCCTCGGAGGCCGATGGGCGCGACATGTCTCAGCTACCTTCCTGCCCCCCGACCTGGGCTCGTTCTGCCGTCTTGACGAACTCGGCCTGCAGGTCGTGGGTCAACGGCTCGAGCCCGGTCGTGCGGTGTTGGCCTGCCGGGTCGTCGAGACCGACGAGTTCGCCCGGTGGTGTCGCCGCTGCGGATGCGAGGCCGCGCCGCGCGACAGCGTAACCCGGCGGCTGGCGCACGAACCGCTCGGATCTACCAGCGCATGATCGCCGCCTACCGCGAACCCGACAAGAAGCATGGCAAGGCCGTGATGCAGGCCGTGATCGACTCCGTCGCCAGCGGCGTCCCGGCCACGCTGACCGAGATCCGCAAGCTCGGCCAGACCCTCAAGCATCGCGCCACGGACATCCTCGCGTTCTTCGACCGGCCCGGCACGTCGAACGGCCCCACCGAGGCCATCAACGGCAGGCTCGAACACCTCCGCGGCAGCGCCCTCGGATTCCGGAACTTGACGAACTACATCGCACGCTCGTTGCTCGAAGCCGGCGGATTCAGACCCCGACTACACCCTCCATTGCGATGAGCCTGGAAAGCGCGGCTGAGACATGCCGCGACCCTTGGTGCGGAGCCTTGGCTTCTTGCTACTTGATCGCCTTGTCATCTGCCTCCGTCCTGAGATCATCGCCGAACGGGAGGCCAACCGGGTGCCTCGAGCGCGGCCAGGCCGTCCTGACACTTAGCGTTAACCCGGTACAGCAGGTTGTAAAGCAACAGGTAAGCGCAATCGCTGGCATGCATGATCGTGGACAGGCCGCCTGATCCAGCGATCGGAAGGATGGTTGTTGTCACTCGTATGTGTAAGGCTGCCCGGATGAGCGCATTAATAGGCTAATAGGCTTCCGCATTCCAGCTCGCCTGCCAGGCCTGGTCGCTGACCAGGGTGCCGCGCAGGGTGTCGATGTTGTAGAAGGTGTCCAGGAATCCCTTCATCCAGGCCGGCGTATCGGCCCGGGCGGCCTGGACGAACCCGTCGGGCAGGCCTCGCGGCACCCCGTCAGGGTTGTCGTCGGCCTGAAGCAGGTACGGCGGGATCGGGGAGACCAGCACGCCCTTGGCCACCCGTGCCGACCCGTAGCGGCCTAGGTAGCGGGTGACCTCGCCGGTGCCCATCGAGTGGCCGGCCAGCACGGCGTCGCGCAGGTCGAGGTGTTCGAGCAGGATATTGAGGTCGGCGGCGAAGGTGTCGTAGTCATACCCGGATGTCGGCTGGCTGGATTTGCCGAACCCGCGCCGGTCGTAGGTGATGACCCGGTGCCCGTCCTCCAGCAGGACCGGGACCTGCTTGTCCCAGGCGCGGCTGCTGAGCGGGTAGCCGTGGATCAGCACGACGGGCTGCCCGCCGCCATGATCCTCGTAGCAGATCTCGATGTCGGCGCTGTTCTCAGTTCCGACTTTGACATTGGCATTAAAGTCACCATTCGGTGATCGGTCTGTTGCGTTGCGATTCCGCCGACCCAGGACTGTCTTCAGTCGCCTCGATCAGTCATGCGTGGAGTAGTGAGTGCGGCGTCCCGCCGGTCATGTCCTCGCCTGACGCTTGGGCGTTCCGCACGCCAGGGGACGGGACTGCGTTAGGTAGTAGTCGTGCGGCCCGGCCCCGTCGGGGGTCACCCGTCCGTGACGATGGGAGGGTGCGCGACACGCTATGTTCGCTCTGCGGCGAGGAGGATCGGCGCACCACCCGCGGCTCGAGCCCTGCCGCGCGAGGGCAAGCGGCCAGTTGTCGTGAATTGGCCGCAGCTGCCGGTCCGCAACGCGGGACCCACGGCCGCGGGTCCCGCGCTGATAATAGGATCAGCAGTTGCTTACCGAGGACCCGTTCCTGTGGCCTCGTCGCCCCGGTCGCTGCACCCGGGACACCCTCGGGCGAACCCAAAAATCGGTCACGTGGGCATGTCCGTCCCGGCCTGCTCCGCCACCATGTAGGCGGCGTACCAGGCTGGCCAGTTCTCGTCCTGGTCTGACCGGTGAAAAAGGTGCGACCGCCCCGTGCGCTTCTGGTGCTCGACGTGGGCCGCCTCGGCGCGCTGAAGCGCGCTTACCAGGTCCGCCGTGGATGCGAAAGCCGTGTCAGCGGCGATCCGGCCGGGGAGCCGCGTCGTGACCTCCTGGACCAGCCAGGTGTTGCCGTCCGGATCGTTGAAGGAGAAGAACGACCCGTAGCTGGTGCGCTCGGGGTCGGGACCGGGCTGCCGAGCCTCGCGGGGGAACGGCGGGCCGTGCCAGATCTCGCTGGCGTCGAGGCCACGGCCGGTGAGTTCGTCACGGGCCGCTTCGATGTCGGAGACGATCAGCCCTCCCTCGGCCGAGCCAGGCGCGGCCGTCGTGAGGCCCGTGCCGAACGTGACGGAGGCCGCGGATCCCGGGGGAGTGAACTGGACGATGCGGAGGCCGTCAAGCGGGGCGACGTCGTCGTCGAGCCTCCAGCCCAGGCGCTCGTAGAACTCCTTGGATCGGTCGACGTCGGACACGGGGATGATCTCGACCTCGAGGTGCATGTCGACATTGGCCGCGGCCGCGTCAGGCCTGGCGTTGTGTACTTCGGTGGCGCTCATGGCTGCCTCCTGGGTTGTGTTGCTTGCATGACGCTTTCTTTCAGAAGGAAGACCTCAATGGGTCTTCGTATTGGTGATGCCATCAACGATGACCTCTGCGCCTGCCGGTCGCCCCCGGTAAGGTCCCTGGTGCAGATCCCCGGGGTGTCCGATCCCGGGGTCACGGGGTCCACGGCGCCGAGGTTGCCAACGTGGGGCGGCGTTCCTAGGCTCGGTGGATGAGGCTCGGTGGATGAGGCTCGGTTGGCGGCAATGTCGGCTCGTGTTTCAGCGCGGCGGCTGCTTAGCCGACGCAGCGAGTGCGCCGCGCTGGATCAGCTGGTGGCGAGTGTGCGCGCGGGTCCGAGCCGGGCGCTGGTGCTGCGCGGGGAGGCCGGAGTCGGCAAGAGCGCGCTGCTGGAGTATCTGGTGCGGCACGCGTCCGGGTGCGGCATTGCCCGGGCGGTTGGCGTCGAGTCGGAGATGGAGCTCGCGTACGCGGGGTTGCAGCAGCTGTGCGCAACGTTCCTCGATCACCTGGAGCACCTTCCCGGCCCGCAGCGCGGTGCGCTTGGCACTGCGTTCGGTTTGCGCGCCGGCGACGCGCCGGACCGGTTCCTCGTCGGCCTGGCGGTGCTGAGTCTGCTGTCGGACATTGCGGAAAAGCGACCGCTCGTCTGCATCGTGGACGACGGCGCAGTGGCTCGACGCGGCCTCCGCGCAGACGCTGGCCTTCGTTGCGCGCCGCCTCGGTGCGGAGTCGGTCGGGCTGGTCTTCGCTGTGCGCGAGCCGAGCGGCGAGCGGCATCTTGAGGGCCTGCCGGAGCTCGCCGTGGGCGGGCTAGACGACGGTGATGCGCAGGAGTTGCTCGGGACAGTGCTCGCCGGTCCGCTCGATGAGCGGGTGCGTGATCGGATCGTGGCCGAGACGCGCGGCAACCCGCTGGCGCTGCTCGAGCTGCCACGTGGCCGTACGCCCGCCGAGCTCGCGGGCGGGTTCGGGCTGTCCGGCGCCCCGGCGGTGCCGGGGCGGATTGAGCAGAGCTTCCGGGAGCGGCTGGCGCCGCTCCCGCCGTCGACGCGGCTCTTGCTTCTCGTCGCGGCGGGTGAGCCGGCAGGGGATCCGGTGTTGGTGTGGCGGGCGGTCGCCGCGCTCGGCATCGGGCCGGACGCGGCCGCGCCGGCGGCCGCAGACGGACTGGTTGTTTTCGGCGCGCAGGTGCGCTTCGGTCATCCGCTCGTGCGTTCGGGCCGTTTATGGCCGGGCTCGACGAGGACGTCGCCGCCGAGCTGGAGCGCTCGAGGCGGCCAGGCGGTTGCCCTGGGCGGCGAGGAGCGCACGTTGCGCCCGGCCGGACCGGGGTGGCTATGTCGCTGGC
>JBEKCN010000035.1:0-10491 GCA_050014855.1 Streptosporangiaceae bacterium
GCCCGCAGTTCCTGAGACCGCCAGGAAGGATTCCCATGTCCGAGAACCACGATCCGATCATTGCCGACGGTGAGACCCCTGAGGTCGCGGAGGAGACCGGGGGGGCGAGCGCGGAGGGATGCCCGGTCGCCCACGGCCGCGTTGACCCCACCCAGGGCGACCCCAACCGGGAGTGGTGGCCGAACCGCCTCAACCTGAAGATCCTCGCCAAGAACCCGCCCGAAACCGACCCGTACCACGGCGAACTCGACTACCGCGCCGAGTTCCGGACGCTCGACCTGGCGGCCGTGAAGGCCGACATCGCGGCGGTGCTGACCACCTCCAAGGAGTGGTGGCCGGCCGACTACGGCAGCTACGCGGGGCTGTTCATCCGGATGGCGTGGCACGCCGCGGGCACCTACCGCCTGGGCGACGGCCGGGGCGGGGCCGGCTCCGGCCAGCAGCGCTTCGCGCCGCTGAACAGCTGGCCGGACAACGTGAGCCTGGACAAGTCCCGGAGGCTGCTGTGGCCGGTCAAGAAGAAGTACGGCCAGAAGCTCTCCTGGGCCGACCTGATCGTCCTGGCCGGCAACGTGGCCCTGGAGTCGGGCGGTTTCCAGACCTTCGGCTTCGGCGGCGGCCGGGTGGACGTCTATGAGCCGGACGCGGACGTGTACTGGGGCTCCGAGACCGAGTGGCTCGGCACCGAGCGCTGGAGCGCCGACGACAAGTTCGAGGAGCCGCTCGGGGCCGACACGATGGGCCTCATCTACGTCAACCCGGAGGGCCCGAACGCCAGCGGCGACCCGCTCGCCGCGGCCCGGCACATCCGCGAGACGTTCGGCCGGATGGCGATGAACGACGAGGAGACCGTGGCGCTGATCGCCGGCGGGCACACCTTCGGCAAGACCCACGGCGCGGGCCCGGCGGAGAGCGTCGGCCCCGACCCCGAGGCCGCACCGCTCGAGGACCAGGGTTTCGGCTGGAAGTCGACCTACGGCACTGGCAAGGGCGCGGACACGATCACCAGCGGGCTCGAGGTCACCTGGACCTACCACCCGACCCGGTGGGACAACGAGTTCTTCCACATCCTGTTCGGCTACGAATGGGAGCAGTTCGAGTCCCCGGCGGGGGCCAAGCAGTGGCGGCCCAAGGACAACGGCGGCGCCGGCCTGGCGCCCGACGCGTTCGGCGACGGCAAGCGCGAGCCGCGGATGCTGACCACCGACCTGTCGCTGCGCTTCGACCCGATCTACGAGCCGATTTCCCGGCGCTTCAAGGACGACCAGGAGGCCTTCTCCGACGCGTTCGCCCGCGCCTGGTTCAAGCTGACCCACCGCGACATGGGCCCGCGGGTGCGCTACCTCGGCCCCGAGGTTCCGTCGGAGGAGCTGATCTGGCAGGACCCGGTGCCGGCGGTGGACCACGAACTGGTCGGCGCCAACGACATCGCCGGGCTCAAGCGGGAGATCCTCGCCTCCGGCCTGACCGTCTCCCAGCTCGTCTCCACCGCGTGGGCGTCGGCCTCGACGTTCCGCGGCAGCGACAAGCGCGGCGGCGCCAACGGCGCGCGGATCCGCCTCGAGCCGCAGGGCGGCTGGGAGGTCAATAACCCCGACCAGCTCGCTACGGTGCTGCGCACCCTGGAGGGTATCCAGGAGTCCTTCAACAGTACCGCGGCCGGCGGCAAGAAGATCTCCCTGGCTGACCTGATCATCCTCGCGGGCGACGCCGGCGTGGAGAAGGCCGCCGCGGACGCGGGCGTCACCGTCGAGGTGCCGTTCACCCCGGGCCGCACCGACGCCACGGCCGAGCAGACCGACGCCGAGTCCTTCAGCTACCTGGAGCCGAAGGCGGACGGGTTCCGCAACTACGTCGGCAAGGGCCTGCGGCTCCCGGCCGAATACCAGCTCATCGACAGGGCGAACCTGCTGACGCTCACCGCGCCGGAGACGACGGTCCTCGTCGGCGGCCTGCGCGCGCTCGGCGCGAACTACGACGGGTCGAACCTCGGCGTGTTCACCGACACCCCGGGGACGCTGACGAACGACTTCTTCGTCAACCTGCTCGACTACGACACCACCTGGACGCCGACGTCCGACGAGGCCCCCGTGTTCGAGGGGCGCGCCGCCGACGGCGAGCTCAAGTGGACCGGCAGCCGGGTGGATCTGCTCTTCGGGTCCAACTCCGAGCTGCGGGCGCTGGCCGAGGTCTACGCGACCGACGACGCCAAGGAGAGGTTCGTCAAGGACTTCGTGGCGGCGTGGACCAAGGTCACGAACCTCGACCGGTTCGACGTCGCCTGATCACGACGTCCAGGCCGGCCGGCGCCGGGCCGGCCTGGACGTCCTCCGGCGCAGGACCGGCCGGAGATCTTTTTCCGTGTAGCCGCCGCCGGCCAGGCCGGCCCGCTGCTCGAAGACGTTGCGGGCGCCGAAGTCGCCGCACAGCGCCCACGACACGGCGGCCGCGATCCCATACAGCGGCAGCATGAGGACACCGCCGCAGCAGGCGTACTGCGTGGCGTGCCGGGCCTCGTGCGCGAACAGCCGCACTTCACCGGTGAAGGTGGCGTAGCCGAGCCGGGTGATCAGCACGTTGCCCACGCAGAACGCCGGCGCCGGGGGCGCGGGCAGCCGGTAACCAGCCCCCACCAGCAGGCCATCGCCGGCCGGGCGGAGTCTTGCCCCGCCGGCGCTGGCCACGACGATGCCGGTGAGCGTCGAGCCGTTCAGGATGTTGGCGACCAGCCGCCACCGATGCCAAGGGTGCCCAGTCATTCGGTGCCGCTGGGCCGGCCGGGGCGGAGAACCTCGATCAGTGCGGAGTCATCGAGGCGGCCCAGCCCCAGGTCGTGGCCGCGGGCGTAGAGCTCGCGCGCGGCGGCGGCGAGCGGCACCCACGCGCCGGCCTCGTCGGCGGCGGCGCCGACCAGGCCCATGTCTTTGACGAAGATGTCCAGCGCGCTGCGGACCTCGCCGAACTGGCCCTCGGCCATTCGGGCGCCGCGGTCCTCGAACATGAACGACGCGGCGGCCCCGCCGCGCAGCACCCGCCAGCATTCGGCCGGGTCCAGGCCGAGCGCCCCGGCGAAGGCCAGGGCCTCGGCCGCCGCGGCGATGTGCACGCCGCACAGCAGCTGGTTGACCAGCTTCATCCGCTGGCCGTCGCCGGGGGAGGCGCCGACGACCGGAGCGTTCCTGGCCAGCGCGCCAAGGACCGGCTGGATGCGGCGGACCGCGTCCGGCGGGCCGGACACCATGATCAGCAGGTCACCAGCCGCGGCGCGGGCCACGCCGCCCGACACCGGGGCGTCGACCACGGCCTGCCCGGCCAGCCGCCCGGCCGCGGCCGCCACCGCCTCGGGCCCGACCGTGGCCGTGATCATCACGATCGTGCCGGGAGCCAGCGCCGGGGCCCCGGGTGGGCCCAGCAGGCTGGACAGGACCTGCTCCAGCTGCTCCGGGGTGGCCACCATAACCGCGACCAGATCGGCGTCCCGCGCCGCGGCGGCGATGGTGTCCGCGGCCCGGAGCCGGCCGGCGGCCAGGCTGGCGGCGCGGCCGGGCACGACGTCGTAGCCGGCGACGTCATGGCCCGCCCGGGCCAGGCACGATGCCATCGGCGCGCCCATCGCGCCCAGCCCCAGCCAGCCGATCCGCATCAGGACATTCTCCTCGCCAGCTCAGGGCTGCGCTGTTCGGGGCCCCGTGTGAGGGGGCTCGTGGCGGCCGGGCCCGTCAGTGATCGGCGGGGGCCAGCTCCACGGTGACCGACGGCTCGGCCGCTTCGGCCAGGCTCAGCTCGCTCAGCACCCCAGCGGCGCGCAGGTCAGCCTCGGCGCCCCGCAGCAGCGCGATCCGCTGCGGGGTGTCGGTGACGCTCAGCCGGGCGACTTCGGTGCGCAGCGACCGCTTCTGCGCGGATTTCGCCTTGCGGATCTCGGCCAGCACCTGGGCCGCGACCGGCAGCATCTCCGGTTCGGCGCCGGGTCCGGGCCGCAGCGGCGCGGCCTCGGGCCACGGAGCATGATGCACCGAGCCGCTACGCCACCAGGACCATGCTTCCTCGGCCACAAACGGGAGGAACGGCGCGAACAGCCGCAGCATGGTGTCCAGGGCGATACGCAGCGCCGCCTGCGCCGACCGGGCCGGCTGGCCCTGGCCGTACGCCCGGGACTTGACCAGCTCGAGGTAGTCGTCGCAGAAGTTCCAGAAGAACTTCTCCGTCTGCTCGAGCGCGAGATGGTACTCGTACCGGTCCAGCGCCGCGGTGGCCTGCTCGGTGATGTTGGCCAGCTGGGCGAGCATGGCGCGGTCCAGGGCCTCGGTGACGTCCGGCCGCGAGCGGATCGGATCGGACGGCGACTCCTCGCTGCTGAGGCCCAGCACGAAGCGGGAGGCGTTGAGCACCTTGTTGGCCAGCCGGCGGCCCACCTTCATCTGGGCCTTGTCGACCGCTGTGTCCGTGCCGGGGGCGCTGCTGCACGACCAGTAGCGCAGCCCGTCCGCGCCGAACTCGGCCACGAGCCCTTCCGGGGTGATGACGTTCCCCTTGGACTTCGACATCTTCTTGCGGTCCGGGTCGAGGATCCAGCCGTTGATGCTGGCGTGCGCCCACGGCAGCTGGCCGAGTTCCAGGTGGGAGCGCAGGACTGTGGAGAACAGCCACGTCCGGATAATCTCCGGGCCCTGGGGCCGCAGGTCCATCGGGAAGGTCCGGGCGAACAGGCCCGCGTCCTGGCCCGGGTCCTGGCCCGGGTCCTCCTCCCAGCCGCACGCGATCTGCGGCGTGAGCGAGGAGGTGGCCCAGGTGTCCATCACGTCGGGGTCGCCCACGAAACCGTTCGGCTGGCCGCGCTGCCCCTCGCCGTATCCGGGGGGCGCCTCGCTCTGCGGATCGGTGGGCAGTGCGTCCTCGGCGCAGAAGATGGGCTTGTCCCGGATCGGCTCGCCGGCGCAGTCGGTCGGGTACCAGACGGGGAACGGGACGCCGAAGTAGCGCTGGCGGCTGATCAGCCAGTCCGAGCTGAGTCCCGCCACCCAGTGCTCGTAGCGGACCCGCATGTACGCCGGGTGCCACTGAAGCTCCTGGCCGCGGGCCAGCATCGCCTGCCTCAGCTCCGGGTCATGGGCACCGTTGCGGATGTACCACTGCCGGCTGGTGACGATCTCCAGCGGCCGGTCACCCTTCTCGTAGAACTTGACCATGTGCTCGGTGGGCCGCGGCTCGCCGAGCAGCTCGCCGGAGTCGCGGAGCAGTTCCGCGATGCGGGCCCGCGCCTGCCGCGCGGTCCGGCCGCCGAGTTCGGGCCACAGCGCCGCGCCCGGGCCGGTGAGCCAGCCGGGGGTCTCTTCCTGCAGCCGGCCGTCCCGCCGCAGCACCGACCGGACCGGCAGATTGAGCTCGCGCCACCAGATGATGTCGGTGGTGTCGCCGAACGTGCAGATCATCGCGATGCCGGTGCCCTTGTCCGGCTCCGCCAGCCGGTGCGCCAGGACGGGCACACCGGCGCCGAACAGCGGGGTGGCCACCGTCGTGCCGAACAGCGGGCGGTAGCGCTCGTCGTCCGGGTGGGCCACCAGGGCGACGCAGGCCGGCAGCAGCTCGGGACGGGTCGTGTCGACCTCCACCCGCCCGCCGTCCGGGCGGGCGAAGGCGAGCCGGTGGTAGGCGGCCGGCTGCTCGCGCTCTTCCAGCTCGGCCTGGGCCACCGCGGTCCGGAAGTCGATGTCCCACAGCGTGGGAGCCTCGCTGGCGTACGCCTCGCCGCGGCTGACGTTCCGGAGAAAAGCCCGCTGGGCCACGCGCCGGCAGTGGTCGTCAATCGTCGCGTAGGTCAGCCGCCAGTCGACCGAGAGCCCGACGCTGCGCAGCGTGTCTTCGAAGCCGCGCTCGTCCTCGGCGGTCAGCCCGTGGCAAAGCTCGACGAAATTCCGCCGGGAAATCGGCCGCATTTCTTTTTTGCCGCCGCCTTTTTTGCCGCCGTCAGCCTCGGGGCGGAAATCCGGGTCATAGGGCATCGCCGGCTCGCACCGGACGCCATAGTGGTTCTGCACCCGGCGCTCGGTGGGCAGCCCATTGTCATCCCAGCCCATCGGGTAGAAAACGGAGTAGCCCCGCATTCGCCGGAAGCGGGCGATGGCGTCCGCCTGGATGTAGCCAAAGACCGTGCCGAGGTGCAGAGAGCCGCTGACCGTGGGCGGCGGCGTGTCGATCGCGTATACCGACTCGCGATTACTGGGCCAGTCAAAATGGTAGGTGCCCGCTTCTTCCCAGCGGGCACCCCACTGCGACTCAAGATTGTCGAGCGACGGCTTCTCCGGCGGCGTTGGCACGGATTGATCCTATCGATCAGCCGGCCTGCGGCGCGCCGTTCAGGATCGCCACGACCTGGCCCAGGGTCTCCTCATCACCGACATTGCCGGCGAACACCACATACGGGCGGCCGATCGCTGCGGGCGCGGCGTCGAGCGGGCGGAACACCGAGATCAGGCCGGGAAACAGCTGGCCGGCGACCTCCGCCCGCCGGATGCCCAGCCCGGACACGGCCACGTCGTGCGAGGTGATCCCGCCCTTGGCCACGACCCAGGCCGGCCCGGCCGCCACCGCCTGGCGGACGATCGCGGACAGGGCCGCGGACACGGCGCGGGCGATGGCCAGGCTGCCGGCCGCCTCCCGGCCGGGCACGACCGTGCGGCTGGTGCAGAGCAGCACGTCGGATGCCCCGAGCGCCGAGGTCACCTGCCGCACCGCCGGAGCGATCACGTCATCCCCGCGGACCAGGGCCGGAACGTCCAGTTCCACCCCGGTCACCCCGCCCCGCGCGGTCAGCGCGGCCACCTGCCGGTTCGTCTGCCCCACGTGCGAGCCGACCACGACCATCCCGTGCCCCGGCGGGCGCCCCGCGGGCCAGAGCTGGTCGCCGCGCAGCGGCGCCTTGGGGCCCAGGCCCAGGAGCGCCCGCACGAACGACGGCCCGGTCCGGAACAGGAACGAGCTCCCGGCCCGCTCGGCCTGCAGCACGCCGTACGCTACGGTCTCCAGGTCCGAGTATTCGGTCGCCTCGACGATCACCCAGGTGCCGTTCCGTACTCCGGCCAGCAGCTCGCGGACCCGGTCCGGGCCGCCCTGCCGGATGTCGGTGAGGCTGATGCTGCGTACGTCCCCGGGCCGCGTCCGGCCGGCGCTCTTTTCCGCGACGAAATCCCGTAGGTCCGAGGACTGGTAACCGAACGCGGCGTCCCGCGCGAACTCGGTCTGGCCGACCGGCACCAGCGCGCCCCCGGGCCCTCCGGCCCGGGCCCAGTGAATGCCGCCCGCGGTGACCCGCCCGGCCTCCAGGAAGGCGGGCGCCAGCAGCACGCCGTCGACGTCGCGCCCGGAGGCCTCATGGAGGACCGAGCGCAGCGCGGCGACCTCGGTCATCACGTGCCCCCGCAGGGTGGAGTCACTCCGGCTGACCAGCTGGATCCGCGCCCCGCGCCGTCCGGCCGCGGCCACCAGCCCCCGGGCGGCCCGCTCGTTCACCTCGGCCGCGGCGGGCTCGGCGAGGCTGCGGCTGTTGGTCAGCACGAAGCAGGTGCCGGCCGGGCCGGCGAACGCGGCCCCGTAGGCCTCTTCGTCCAGTACGGTCACGACCTGGACGTCGTGCACCGACTGCGATCCGGTCGGGTCGTCGTCGAGCACGCCCAGCAGCAGCCCGTCGTCCGCCCGCATGGCCCGGATCGACTCCCGGAGCTGCTCGTCATCCGGGCGCGGGGCCGGGAGCCCGGCGAGTACCTCGGCGGCGGTTGGCAGAGGTTCGCGCACAACCTGGCCTTTCCCTCGGCGCCGGCGGCCTGAGAATTCAGGTGGGCCAGCCGTCGTAGGATCACCCTATTCGACGCCCCCTCGCCGGCCCGGGATGGAGACGCCATGGTGAACGTGCTCGTAACCGGCGGGGCCGGTTTCCTCGGTTCCCGCCTGGCCCGGGACCTGCTGGCCACCGGCTCGCTGGAGGTGACCGGCGGCGGGGCGCAGCCGCTGGACCGGCTGACCATCGCCGACCAGGCGCCCGTCCCGGCGGACCTGGCCGCCGACCCCCGGGTGACCGCGGTCCAGGGCGATCTGGGCGACCTGCTGAGCCCGCAGACCGGCCCGCCCGGCGGACGGCGCGTGCTGGCCGGGATCGACGTGGTCTTCCACCTGGCCGCGGCGGTCAGCGGGGAATGCGAAGCCGACTTCGATCTCGGCATCCGGGCCAACCTGCGCGCCACCGAGGCGGTGCTCGCGGCCTGCCGGGCGCTGCGGACCAGCCCGCTGGTGGTGTTCGCCAGCTCGCTGGCCGCCTTCGGCGACTCCCGCGACCACCGGCTGCCTGCGGTCGTGGGCGACCAGACGCCGCCCAACCCGCAGACCAGCTACGGCGTGCAGAAGGTCATCTGCGAGCAGCTCGTCGCCGACTACACCCGCAAGGGTTTCCTGCGCGGGCGGTCGCTGCGCCTCATGACCGTCTGCGTGCGCCCCGGCCGGCCGAACGCCGCCGCCTCCGGGTTCCTGTCCAGCATCATCCGGGAACCGCTGGCCGGTGAGCGCGCGGTCTGCCCGGTCGGCCCGCAGACCGCGGCGGCGCTCGCGTCACCGGCGAAAACCATCCAGGGGCTGCGCTGCGCCGCCGCCGCGGACGACGAGTCCTGGGGCGGCCGCAGCGCGGTCACCCTGCCCGCGCTCACCGTGACGGTCGAAGCGATGGTCGCCGCGCTGGCGCGGGTGGCCGGCCCGAAGGCGGCCGCGCTGATCGACTGGATCCCGGACCCGGCGATCGACCGGATGATGAGCGGCTGGGCCGCCCGGGTGCAGTCCGACCGCGCGGAACGGCTGGGCCTGGCCCCGGACCCGGACTTCGCGTCCATCATTGAAATGCACCTCGCCGAGACCCAGCGCTAGCCGGGAGTGGGGCGCGGCGGGCCAGGACGTGTTCGTGTACTTCAACGACGACGGCGACGCCAGCGCCGTCCGCAACGCCCGGACGCTCCGCGCCTTCCTGGGCCAGTAGCCGCCGGTGGCCGCTAGCCGGGAGCGCCCGGTGGTGCGGGCGCAGCGGGCGCTGCCGCTGGCGCCGCTGGCGCCGCTGGCGCCGCAGGGGCCGGGGGCGTGCGGCGGGGCTGCGGTGTCGCGCGCTCGATAGCCGCCCAGCCGGTCTCCCTCTCCTGCTCGGCCCGTTCGGCCCGGTAGCCGCCGCGCACGCCGAACAGCCGCTTGGCCACGACCAGGTAGGCGACGATGGCGAGGTTGAGGAGCAGCGTGACGATCTTCAGCGCCGAGATGCTCTTGGTCAGCTCGTAGATCTCGTAGGGCACGAAGATGACCGTCGCGAGAAAGGTCAGGTATTCGGCCCATCGTTTCCCGAGCCAGAGCCCGACCGCCTCCGTGCCTTCCAGGGCGGCATACGCCGCTACCCCGGCGCCGATCAGGTAGAGGTTGCTCGTCCGCACGGCAAATAGCCGCTGCAGGTCGTGCAGCACCCCGTGGCTGGTGTCGTTGACCGGCCCGCCGAGGCCGCCCTGCATGTCCTTGAGGATCTGGGTGAAATCGCTGTTCAGCGTCACTTTGTTGTCCGCGAACAAGATGATCCCCGCGGCGAGGGCCGACAGAACCAGGAAGTGAATGACCCGCTCGGCGGCGATGAGCCGCAGGACGTACCGGTCCCGCAGCGGCTTGCCGCGCAGCGGCAGGGCGACATCGGCTCGTTCCGGCGGGTACTCCGCCGTGGGCTGGCTGGGCGGGGTCAGCGCGACCCAGGAGTCGCAGCGCAGGCACCGGTACCAGCGCAGCCCGTCCGCCTCGCGGGCGAACAGGTCGTCCTGCTCGCGCAGCGCGGCGGCGTCGGTGCCGAGCAGTTCGTGCCCGTGCAGCCCGCAGCCGATCAGCTCGTAACGCAGCTTCGGGCGGTAGCGCCGGGGCCGTTCCGCACCGGGCGGAGTCACCAGCTTGGCGCCGGGCGAGTCCGCGGGGCCGGATGGAACCGGGGGGCCCGCCGTCAGCCCGGGCCCGGGCCTGGCGTCACCGGTAGTCATGGCCGTGAGCTACCCGGATGGCTGTTTGTTCTAACAAGACCAGCCGCGGCGCATGATTGCCGACGGCTCAGTGGACCGGCGGGGGCGTGCCTTCGGCGCTCACGGCCAGGGCCATGTCCCACCGGCAGATCTCGCACGCGTGCCGGAACGCCGAGCGCGCGAACTCCAGCCCCGCGGCCCGGGGATCCGGCGCGGAGCGCACGTCGTCCCACTCTAGAATGAACTCACCCACCGCGGCGTCCCAGTGCGCGCCGTCGGGGGACAGCACCGCCCGGTCGAAGCCTTCCTGCGCCGGGTAGGCGTAGGCGTAGAACGCCGCCTGGCCGTGCCGGGCGTCCCCGGGCCACCAGCCGACGGCCACCTCCTGGGAGTCCATCGCGTTGCGCATGATGAAGTCGTCCGACGGTGGATTGGCCGGCATCCCGGAGAACAGGCTGACGGCCAGGTCGAACGA